>SLLW01000032.1 GCA_007133875.1 Balneolales bacterium
AGATGAGGAGCGATACCCATGTTGGGGCACGAAACCATAAGAGCTTAAATACAATACCAAACAGTGCCAGTGACCAGATAGTGGCGAAAAGGATCCATCCAAACAGTCCTTCGAGAACAATGAGGGTGATGGGGGTATAGGTTCCGGCAATGAGGATATAAATCATGATATGATCGAACGTGCGAAGAACACGGATCCCAATTTCGGACAGTGGCAGCATATGATAAAGCGTACTTGCCAGATAGAGCAGGATCATGCTGGATCCGAAAATGGAAAATGCGATGACATGGATTGCTTCACCGTACAACAGTGATCGGTGAATAAGAAGTACGAGCGCCGGTATGGATAACAGAACCGCAGCCAGATGCGTGTAGGCGTTGGCTGGTTCTCTTGCATTTAAAATTTTGGAAAAGAGACGATTCATATCAGTCACGAAATGGGTCAAAAACATCCGGGCCGGCCATGACTACACCAAGCGGGGTCAGCCAATGCCGGATAGTGATGGTATTTTGGTGGTATTGCAGTACTTCGGTCAGTCGCCGGTAGACATGCGGCGATTCGTCCAGGCCACCGCCACGTAATATAACGTTCTTTTTGCGAAGCCACTCTTTCATCATTTCCGGTGTGACAGCACCCCGTTTTATTTGTCTTCGTTTTTTTCCCCGGCCACGAAATGCTCCGGCTGCTTTCCGGCGTGACATCACTCTTCCGGCGCCGTGGACTGTAGAGTACAACGCTTTTTTACTCTCTTCGCTTTCGATGCCTTCCAGAATTACTGACGGATCACCCATGCTGCCGCCAACGAAACTGAGCTGACCGGGAAAAGCGGGTGTCGCCCCTTTGCGGATAACGATTCTTTCCTCGCCTTTGTGCTTTTCTTTCCAGGCGAAGTTATGGTGGTTGTGGATACGTTCTTTAATGGGTGCACCCGCCAGTTTTGCGACGTACTCACAGACCCACTCCCGTCCGGCCCTGGCGTATTCGCCGGAGAGCCGCATGGTACGGTAGTACCGGTCACCCAAATCACTGTCCAGATCAAGCAGTACCTCTTTTTCAACAGCCCGGACATCCCAGGGGCGATCCTGTGAGAGGTTGATGAATCCGGTCGCGGTTTTGTGTCCCAATCCCCTGCTGCCAAAATGGACTCCGATCCAGATCCGGTGCTGTTCGTCAGAAAAGATATCAACATAGTGATTTCCGGAACCCACTGTTCCGAGTTGCTCACGAGCGAGTTTTTTTAATGTTGCGATACGGGAGGCCGGCCCGTAGGCCTTCCAGTCGTCACTATCAAACAGGGGATGATCTTTTGGTGCCTCGGGGTTGGTTTGACCGATACCGAAAGAGATATTTTTTTCAATATCATTCAGTAGCTGTTCAAGTTTCAGGTCCTTTTTTTCGAGATCCAGGCGAACGGCCAGATTGCCGCAACCGATGTCGAAACCCACGCCAACCGGGGATACCTGATTGTTATACGCAGCCACTCCGCCAATAGGCATGACATATCCCAGATGACCGTCAGCCATGAGGGCACCATCTTCAGACCGGCTCATCACATCAAAAAACTGATGCAACGTCTGGTCGTCGTGAAGTCCAAAAACGGGATATCCATGGATATGTTGAAGCATACAACGGTGAAACGTTGTCAGATGCCTGCATCTTGTTTCAGCTTATCAACATAATCAAGTTTTTCCCACGGAAACTCATCGCGTCCGAAGTGGCCGTAAGCGGCGGTCTGTTTGAAGATGGGTTTTTTGAGATCAAACCGATTGATGATCCCTTCCGGTGTGCAGTCAAAATGTTTTTCGATCAGTTCGCGCAGATTTGTGTCGCTGATTTTGCCGGTTCCGTAGGTTTTGACATTGATTGAGACCGGCTCGGCAATACCAATAGCGTAAGCGAGCTGGATCAGACATTCGTCGGCCAGTCCGGCGGCAACGATGTTTTTGGCGATATGACGGGCTGCATACGCGGCACTTCGATCAACTTTGGATGCATCCTTTCCGGAAAAGGCACCGCCACCGTGTGCTCCATGTCCGCCGTAGGTGTCCACAATGATTTTTCGGCCGGTAAGGCCGGTGTCACCATGCGGGCCGCCAATGACAAACTTACCGGTGGGGTTGACATGAATAATGGTGTTGTCGTCAATCAGGTTTTCGGGGACAGCACGGGGAAGCAGGTATTTTTTGATATCCTGGCGGATTTTTTCCTGGGTAACATTCTCATCGTGTTGTGTGGAGACGACAATTGTGTGGATTCGCAGGGGTTTTCCGTCATCATCGTATTCAATGGTTACCTGACTCTTACTGTCAGGACGCAGATACGGCATATCGTTGCTGTTCTTACGTATGTCCGCAAGTTCACGTACCAGGTTGTGGGAATATTGCAGCGACATCGGCATATAGGTATCCGTTTCACGGGTAGCAAAACCGAACATCATGCCCTGGTCACCAGCCCCCAGTTTATCCACACCCATGGCGATATCGGGGCTTTGCTGGTGGATGGAAACCATTACCCCGCAAGAGTCGGAATCAAACCGGTATCCCGGTTTGGTGTAACCAATATCACGAATCACTCCCCGGACGATTTCCTGGACATCGA
>SLLW01000135.1 GCA_007133875.1 Balneolales bacterium
GGATCTTGCGACCGTGGAAAAACGCCTGGAGCGCATGGAAGCCGACGCAAAGCGCGGCAAGGCCATCGACCGGGAAGAGCGCGAACGCCTGGACCGGTGCAAAGAGGCGCTTGATTCCGAAATCCCCGTCCGCCGCTACCCGGAGCTGGCCGAATCGAGGATTCTCAAAGGCTATGCCCTGCTGTCCGCAAAACCGGTGCTGGTATTGTTCAACAACGCCGACGAAGACGAATCCCTGCCCGAAGAAGCGCACACGGAAGCCTTTTCCGGGGAAACCTGCATGGTCATCCGGGGGAAGCTGGAGCACGAACTGGCCCAAATGAGCGAGGAAGAAGCGGCCGAACTCCTGGAGGAGTTCAACATTGCCGCACCGGCCACCGACCGGGTGATCCGCAAGTCCTACGAAACCATGGGCCTGATTTCCTTTTTCACGGTGGGCGAAGACGAGGTGCGCGCCTGGACCATCCAAAAGGGAACATCCGCCCTGGAAGCGGCCGGAAAGATCCACACGGACATCCAGAAAGGCTTCATCCGCGCGGAAACCATCTCCTACGACGACCAGGTCGCCGCCGGCTCCACGGCCGCCGCAAAAAAAGCCGGCACCTTCCGCCTCGAAGGCAAAACCTACACGGTCCGCGACGGCGACATCATCAACTTCCGCTTTAACATCTGAAATTGATTCACTCGTAAAGTCGCAATCCGACGGCTTTGTAAAAGGTCCAAGATCAAGGCTTGCGCGATTTCGAAGAATGCAGCGTACATGGCGTACGTGAAATTCTGAGAAATCGCGCGTAACGCAGATATTGGACTTTTTACAAAGTCGTCAACGGTATCTCTTCGTCTTTTAAAAGGCAACAGGCGATGCGGTAGCGGGGGCGGCCAGCAGCGTCGTATTCGATATTGCCGTCCTGGACCAGCTTGTTGATGACGCAACCCTCGGGGATGGCAAGGGAAAACAGGTCGGATTCGTTGATTTTGCCGGTGGGTACCAGGCGGTTTTCGCGGATGGTAAAAGCGTGCAGAGGATAGTCCTCGCACAAGGGGCACCGGTACACACGGCCGTTGGGAAAGATGAAGAAGTTTTCCGCGACGTTTCCGGCGCACTCGAAGGGCTCGCCGTCTTCCAGGAACACCCGGGGGTAGATGGTCCGGATGCCGGCTGCGGCAGCCTCGCGGGCTACCGGCGGAACCAGTTCCAGCCACCGCTCACGGGTCAGTTGCAGCGGGTGCTCCGGCGATGCATGCACTTCTTCCGCGGATCGCCCCCGGATTCCGATCACCTGGATAAAAAACCGGGTTACGCCCAGCCCTTTCAAAAGCGGAACCATCCGGTACAGTTCGCCTGCGTTTTCACTGCTCACGGTATAGATGACGCTTGCCTCGAACCCCCTGGACACGGCATCGCGGATGCCGGCCATGCAGCGCTCGTAGCTTCCCTTTCCCCGGATGCGGTCATTGGTTTTCCGGGTCGCCCCGTCGAGGCTGAAGCTGAACACATCGAGCTCCGAGGGGAGAAGTTTTTTCGTGATATCGTGAAACAGGTAGCCGTTGGTATCGATGGTAATCGAATCATAGCCGATCGCCCGGGCCGCTTTCACAGACCGGGCCAGGCCTTCGTGGAGCGTCGGCTCGCCGCCCAGGAAAATGAGATTGGAGCTTTTGGCCGGATCATGGAAGATTTTGAGCCAGGCAATGATCGTTTCCGTGTCCAAATCGCCTGTTCCGTGCTGTGCCGGGTTGATATAGCAGTGCCTGCACCGGAGGTTGCATCGGGTAAGGATGTGGAAAAACACGTTGACGGCGTTTCGGGTAAAGGAGACGGTCTGCTTCATGGATATTACCGGAGGTTTTGCCGGGGGTTTTGTTTTCGCAGCGCAGCAATCGCCTTTTTGGCCCGGATCAGCTCTTCGTTGGTGGTCCGGAGGCGGATGGACATGTATTCGGCGAAAATCCGGTAGAGCAACAGCAGAAAATCGAGGCGCTCATCGCGGTCGTCCGTCCGGGACATTCTTCCACGGGCGGACGTGTCCACGCACAGGCAGACAGTCGGCCCGTCGGCGGTGACCGTGGCCGAGCGCGCCATGGAATCGACGATGCGCATTTCGCCGAAAATTTCCCCCACTTCGGTCAGCCGACCGATCACTACGCCCCGCTTGGAAATTTTGACTTTTCCGGAGAGCAGAAAATACAGCCAGGGATCATTGTCCCCCTCGCGGATGATGGTCTCGCCGTCCTCGTACTCGCGGATCTTGCTCAACCTGAGCAGCTTGGAGAGATTGCGGGTCTCGAAATCCTTCAGCCCGGGAATCGACATGAGTCGCTGGATATTTTGAACATTGTCCTTGAGATACTTCGATTCAATCATCAAATTCCTCCCTAAATCCCTTCCGGGGACGGAATCAACGTGAAGCCGGAAAATGCACCCCGTCTTATCCCGGGTTGATACGAATCAGGGGCAGCCGGTTTCCAGGCAGTTCTTGGACAGGCTGTCATCGAATGATACCGGATAACACCCGTCAAAGCAAGCCTTACAGAAAGAAATTTCCGGGGATTCAAGGCCCGTGGCCTGCAAAAGGCCTTCCAGGCTCAGGTAATA
>SLLW01000211.1 GCA_007133875.1 Balneolales bacterium
ACAGGTAAGGCATGCGCTGCCAGTACCCGGTTACCCGGATCGGATATCTCACCCGAAGTACTTCCGAATCCCTGAATTCCCGGTTCATCCTGCATAATCAGGTTCTCATCACGATCGGTTGCCGCATGATCAAGGCGCGTCAGAACTGCCGCCGGTTCACGGGACCTTTCCACATCCCGGTTCAACCCGGCCTTTTCCGCAGCCGAGTCACCGGCATCAGCCAGAGATGAACCCTCCGTAACTCGTAAAACACCGGTATTTTCGGGATAATTTGTATCGTTATTGGCTGATTCCGGAACAGTGGAGCCCGGGGCCGGATCACGCACCCAGTCCGGAGGTTCCGGCTGTAGCCTCTCCACCAGTTCGCCATCCGTCAATGTATCATCCATCCGTTTTTCATTAGGCTGCTCATCATCCGGTAAAATCACCCCCGAAGCCCCCCGCTCCGATCCCACGGTATAGTCAGATGTGAGAAATCCTGTAAAATCATTAGAATGGGTCCAGAGTAAACCCATGACAACGGTCGTCGCCACCAGCAGTGAAGCCGCGATACCGGAGACCGTCCGAAACATCAAAATCCTCTGTTTCCGAATCTGTTGCTGACGGAACTGTTCCCACGAACCAGGGTGGTATGGCTCTTCATGATCCCGGAGCACATTTTTGATCCGGTCGATCGGGTCGTTGGACTGGAAATTATTCATAACTGTCGGGGAATAATGTTTTAAACATTTTTCGTAACTCTTCCTTTGCCCGTGACAGATAGGTACGGGATGAACTTTCGCTGATGTTCAACATTTTGGCAACTTCCGAATGGCGATACCCATCGATTTCATAGAGGTTAAAGACAAATCGGTGCATCGGGGGTAACCGGTTGATCAAACGATAAATCTGCTCAACATTCATGTCCGACTCCGCCTCGGAGAGGACATTTACGTAACCATCCTGAAACTCGGTGTTGTTTTTGTACTTTAGAATAGCGCGCATTCTGTCAATTGCGGTATTGATAATGATTCTCCGGAGCCACGGCTTGAATGGTTTGGTTGACTCAAAACGATCCATCTTGTCAAACACTTTTATGAAACCGTCATTCACCACCTCAAGGGCATCATTTTTATCAGAGCAGTATTTCAGTGCAATGGCCATGGCATATCCATAAAATCTTTTATAGATCTGTTCCTGGCTATCGGGATCCTGATTTTTACAGCCAAGAATCAGGTGTTCCGGTATAAATTCCACCATGCCATGATCCTTCTGCACACGTATACGATCGGATACACCCCTTTCATCCGAACCCCGCCGGTGATCTTCGTCGCTTAAACTGATCGTCGATTCAGCGGAATGACCGTTGCTCTTGCTTTTTAGTGACCGCAAATCGATCAATCTTTGTGCCGGTTCCGATTGCGACATGTTTTACCGATGTGATACATTTTTTAATGCAGACTTATTTATACTACTACGTACAAATCCTCCTTTTAGCTACATGTTCACATTAATTTTTCACACAGTACACTGGTTTACGGATTCTGCTTCTTCATTTAATCGACACTTAACAGTTCCACTTCATAAATAAGCGGGGAATATGGCCGGGCTGACGGCTCAAATTCTCCGGTTTCAACCAGTTCATCGCGAAGTTGTTGGGGAAGAATCTGGACACTCATTCCGAATGCCAACCGGGAAGGCATAATCAGAATTCCTTTTCCGCCTTCACGAATCAGTGGCAACCCGTTTTCGAGGCCGGCTACCAACTCTCCGCTATTCACATAAGTCAGAATCGGCTCCTCATCCTCCGTTGTTCGAAGTACGGTACCGTCCAGATATTTCCTCGTGAAATGGAACTCCACCAGGCTATGGCTGACAGGACGGTCACCACTGCCTTCCTCGACCGTCACGTACTGGAGGCCGTTCGAATAGGCCTCTGCGTCCAGTTCATTATCTTCGATATACTGCTCAATTTCCGCCACTTCCATTTCATACATTTGATCTTCGGTCATCAGATCCACCACTCCCACCTCAATAATAAAATGCGAATGGGATTCAAAAAGGTCGTCATGCCCGAAATTGCCATAAGCACGGTAGGAGGGAATATAAAAACGGAAAGTCTCTCCCAGCTTCATATTACCGATTTCGTAATTCAATCCGGGTGGATAGATGGCATTGAAGTTATGGCTGTAAAAATTCCGGAACCGCACAGGATTCAAAGTGTCGGAATGGGACTCGATTTCATATTCCCCTTCAAGGTGTGTCATTGTGTAAACAATCCCAACAACATGGTCTGCAAGTACCTGTCTGCCAGACTCATTTTCTTCCACCACTTCAATATAGACCCCACTTGACTGCCTTTCCGCCTCTCGCTGATGCTCGGACAGGTATGCTTCGATCAGTTCGTCCGCCTCCCGGACCTGCCGGTCAAAATCGGATTCTGAGTCATCGAGACAACCCTGCAATACCAGTGACAGGGAAAGAATGGAAAAAAGTATAAAATTTTTGATTTGCATCTGTTCTGATTTAAAATGATAGCGTTTACTTAGCAAATACGGGCAATTTTCCCGATATGCTACAAATCATGTTACGAAATCTTTTCGAGGGAATCCGGATGGGATGGAGGTATCTGAACGGGCCTGCAATAAAGATCTAATATTATGTCATTTACATCCGGTAATTGATTGACAGGAAACTGCCCATGGAAAAAAGCCTGACATTCGCCCATCCGACTTCATTCACCGGAACTCTCACAAATGGTTCGGCCCGCAGGCTCCAGTGGCGATCCAGATCCCGTTCATAACCGACGGAAAAACCTGCATTGCTAAGCCAGTGACTTGTGCCGGTCTGCTCTTCCCAATACGAAACCTGATCCGGCTCCGGATAATTTTCATACCCGGAAAACCTGAATTCATACCTTTCATTGAGCATGAAATAGGAGGAGATGCCCGCGGTTGCAAAGATCCGTGACCGATCAAAATTCAAAACCTGGTATTTTAACGAGATGGGAATGTCCAGAAGGCGACATTCGCCGGTCATATCATTAAAGGGAATACCTTGTTCCAGCTCCGGAGGTGGTCCATACGCATCACCTCCAGCAGCATAGCGTACATTGGAATAGACGATTCCGGTTGATATTGCCAGTCTGGCGGTGATGCTGTATTCAAGGGAAACTCCGATTTTGTAACCAGGGTCATAAAAATTGGATACCGATCCCACGGTACTGAAATCGGGTGACATCATAAGACCGACAGCGAAGCGTGAGGTGCCGGGATCTTCGAGGACTGCAAGGCCTTCTTCGGATATGGCCGCGAGAGAAACCGTTGGCTCTGGTTCACCGGTTTTGTGCGCTGAAACGAGTGAGCTTATATCCGGTTGGCGAATATACGGATAGGCAGGATCCTGTCCCTCATCACCAAACCGTTTTATTCCTGATATGGCACGGTCAGCTGGGTCCGGTATTTCCCGATACGTGATTTGCATAGCCCCCGTTTCTGTTTCATGGTCATCATCACCAACGATCCCTCCCGGTAATCGTGGAATCTCCTCGGCTAACGGTGGGGGAGCTCTGTCCGCAATGACATCCCCCGGATCCTGTAATCCCTCAATAATCTCAGAATAGTGTTCCTCCAGCGAAGGGGGGATCATTTCATCCGGACGGATGCCATCCACGATATCGTTGGCGTCCGGATCGATGCCGGCTCCGGGTTCAATGCCGGGCTGAAAATCCTCCTCCGGGTCTGTCATCGGATCTGTACCCGGCGACACCTCGTCCGGTTCCGGATCAGACTGCGGGTCCAATTGCGGTGCGGAACCGGTATCGGACATATCAGCGATCTGATCACGTAAATCATTGATGATCATTCGGTTCTCGAAAGTAAGATAACCCAGGAGTGAGATCAACAAGAGCGATGCCGCCGCAATCCAGCGTGCACGTTGCCTGTAAATCCGTTGTGCATCACGAACATCAAGTTTTTTTTCAAGCTTGAGCCAATCCTCTTCCCGGAACGGTATATGATACGCTTCCGATTTCTCCTGGAACAACCGTTCAATGGGATCATGGTTATGTTTGTTATCTGCCATATATATCGGCCTACATCAGGTTTTTTTCCAAAATGACTCTCAGGTTTTTTTTTGCTTTTGAAAGGTTTGATTTCGATGTCCCAACGGAAATCCCGAGCTTTTCTGCAATCTCCTCGTGTGAAAACCCTTCAATTACATGCAGGTTGAAAACGGCCCGGTAAGCAGGAGATAACTCTTGCATCATATCAATAATCTCTTCGTAGGAGATCCCGCTTAAAATCTTTTCGTCTTCTGCCATGCTGTTCTCCGTTATTTCGTAATTGGACAACTCACGGACTTTTTTATTCCGGTGATAATGGTCAATGGCTGTATTGATGATAATCCTGCGAAGCCAGGGCTTGAAAGGGCGTTCGGAATCAAATTTCCGGATATTCTCAAACACCTTCATAAATGAATCATTTAATATCTCAACCCCCTGGTCTCTGGAATCCGCATATCTCAGAGTGATACTCATACCATAGGCATAGAACTTCTCGTAGAGCTCCTTCTGACTGTCACGCTGCCGTTGTTGGCACCCTTTGATAATTTTCGTCAGCAAAGGCTATGGAATCTTGGTATAATAACGTTGTTATTAAGGTATTTATAGATAACCTGCTATAATATAATGTAAAATAGATTACCGGAAGCCCCCGATAATTTGAGTGATTACACGCAGCATAGGCAAACCTATCGCCCAATGCCGAATACACGGTGAATATTAAAACCAAACCGGAAGTCGCCTTTCCAGAACCGGTCGCGATTGTTAGCCATGATAAATTCTTCGTTGTGCCACTGAGAACTGGTGAAAAAAATCTGAAAGATGTGTCCGCCAGTGTCGATATTCAGTGCCAGAGCCATGGCATCATGTGTGTTGGCATTGCGATCTCCAAATACCGGCAGGTATTCGGCACTTAATGCGAGCCGGTCGGTAAGTTCATAATTGGTCACGATACCTAATCCGAACAACTGATCCGGATTATCCCCCACAGTCCGGTTGAAATGGGCGATCATCGGTGTCAGTTGCAGGCTGAAGCTGTTGAATTTTCTGGCAATCATCACCGATGTGAAGTAACTGAGCCTTTCTGAGAAACGATACCCGGTATTTGGCATCGTATTGATACCCATTGAAGCTTTTACCGCCAACTCAACCGGTATGCTCCCGGTAGTAGTCTGTCTCAGAATATTGTACTTACCACCGATATCAACGACTTTATTGAAGGTCATTCTGCCAACTCCTGCTGAAAACCGGTCAGAAATGGCATAATCCAGCCTGATCCGGGTGTTGGCTCCATCGTCCAGGCCGTACAAATGCTCAATCCCGCGATCCACCAAACCAAAGGTGTGTAATACACTTGAATTAAGATTGCCCTCCGATAGGTTTCTGACCGTACTGATACCGACATTGGTCATTGCCCAGAAAACATTATCCACCGGTTCGTCGGTTTCGACCCGCTCCCGTGGAAGTTGTGCTACGGTCCGGTCCGGCATCACCAACGTAAGCACGATACCCAGCAGGAGGGCGGGCGCTAGTAACGATCGCATAAAACGGCCGGCTCCCGGTATTATAACCGGCTTTGGCATATGAGCCGGATCACATAACGTTTCGTAAACAGTTCTCATTCGTGTTATCTCTCCTCAGTTAGTTACCGCCAAGTGTTTCATCGCGGCTTCGTGGTTCGAGTTCGGTTTCAATACGAATTTCCATCTCTTCGTCGACCTCCACAAAGAGAATGCTCGGAGGTTCGAGTTCATAGTCTTTGATATTAAGTATCCATTCGGCTTCCAGTGTGATCTGATCACCTTGTTTCTGCAGGTAACCTGAAACTTCCAGATCACGGGTAATGCCGTGCATCGTAAACTCACCAACAGCGGTTACACGCTGCTTTTCGTCAGAGTCATGGTCAAACGAAGAGGTAAGTTCACCGGTATATTCAGCGAACGGATGTTCATCCACATCAAGGGTGCGGAACATATCCCGGTCACGCCGGTCAATACCGGTTCGCAGTGTGTTCAGATCCAGATAGAAATCAATGACATTTTCATGGAAGTCGATCATTCCGGTGAGATTATTCGACTCCCCGGTAAATGAATGCAACGGCACGCTGGATTTGAACTCGGCATATCCCGATTGGGTCATGTAAACCACATCCTCCCGGTCTGTTTTCATTGATGATGCCGATATCAACAGAATTAAAAGTAAGAGGTTTGCTGATTTTGATATCACGATTCCCCCTGATCTGGTTTGAATGGTCCGGAAGTTGCAGGTCCTGTTTTGGGTATATGTTGTGATACGCTTAACTCACTCATCTTCGCTGATTACGGTGATGGTTCCGGTCATTCCTGCCTGCAGGTGGGGAATGCAGTAGTAATCATAGGTGCCCGAATTCTCAAAAGTGAATTGATACTGCTCGCCGGGTGCCACATTTCCGCTGTCGAACTGGCCGTCATGTTCCCCACCGGAACCGCTGGTCACCGTGTGTGCTTCGTTGCTTTCATTTACCCAGGTAACCGTCGTGCCTTCCGTGACTTCCAAGTTTCCCGGCTGGAAAGAGTTTCCTGTCATTTCGACAACATTTGCCGCAGGCGGACCGGGTTCGTCATCATTGCCATTCGGATCCGTAACGGAGTCATCACAGCCAGCAAGTGCTATTGCAAGAAAAAGGGCGACAGGAATGACAATGGTATCCCGTGACAGTTTCGTTGTTGATTTTCGGATATCAGATCTTGATAAAAACATGGCTACAAAACGCTTTTTGATTCATAAAGTGATTGATCATCCGGATGAGATGATCTTTGTGTTCTGTTAAACCATACCTTGTATTCGGGAGCAGGGTTGCTTTCAATCCGCAACTGCCCTTTCCATGGGTGCGGTGCGGGTACATCCCCGGATGACACCTGTCGCGTATTCCCGGATATGAACTTTGTTTTTACAGGAACAGTCGTATTTTTAATCGTCCCTTGAGATTCACGCTTTAACGCCACCAATATCTGTTATTATTACAATGATGATTATGTACTTACGGATTTCTGCCGTTGCCTTCCCGGTCCTTCTTTTATTCACATTATTCACTTCCGGGTACTCTTTTGCAGAAACCAACAACAAAAGCAGTTCTGCCGGGCATACGGAGTCCCGAACCCATTCAAACAGCCTTGACAGCGAATACGGTAACACTGCCGGCAAGATCATTGAGGCTGCAACCGGAACACACCGGGCCTATGACCGTCTTGCTTATTTCACCGACTATTTCCCACACCGCCTCAGCGGATCCGAAATGCTTGAAAATGCCATCGCCTGGGCGGAAAAAGAGTTGGCCAATGACGGTATTCCCGTGGTGCGCAAGCAGGAAGTCAAAGTACCCCATTGGGTACGAGGTAATGAGTTCGTAAAAATTATAGCGCCCTACGAAAAAGAGCTGCCAATGCTTGGACTCGGTAGCAGTGTCAATACCGGAGGGGAAGAGCTGACGGCAAAAACAGTCGTCGTGGAAAGTTTTGACGAACTTGAGGATCGCAGTGACGAAATTTCCGGTAGTATCGTGGTCTACAACCAGCCGTTTGTTGATTATGGCCAATCCGTTCAATACCGTGTTTTTGGAGCGGACCGGGCTGCAGAATATGGGGCTGTTGGTGTATTGCTTCGCGCAGTTTCACCAAACGCAATGGGACATCCGCACACCGGTAACATGCGCTATTCCGATGATGTCCCCCGGATTCCTGCCGCTGCCATTTCCGCCGAGGATGCCATGTTGCTGCACCGGTTTGATCAACGCGGTGATCCAGCCACCGTCACTTTGTACATGGAAGCGGAATTGAAAGAAGAACCGGCACTTTCACACAATGTGATTGCCGAAATTCCGGGACGGGAACAGCCCGATGAGATCGTAGTCATCGGCGGGCATATCGACTCCTGGGATGTAGGCCACGGAGCCATGGATGATGGCGGCGGAGTCATCGTAGCATGGGAGGCATTGCGGATAATTCATGAGTTGGGATTGCAGCCCAAACGAACCATCCGCCTGGTGTTATGGACCAATGAGGAGAATGGGGTGATGGGGGGACGAGCATACCGCGACAAAGTAATTGAAAAAGGGGAGCTGGAAAACCATCAGCTTGCGCTTGAAGTAGACTTTGGGGTATTTAAACCGATCGGTTTTGGTTTTGAGGGGTCAGAAGAAGCACTTCGGATGCTTGCTCCCATAGCCGATCTGATGTCACCACTACGTGACATGCATATGAGGGAAGGTTCCTATGGGACCGTAGATATCGGGCCGCTTCACCGGGAAGGTGTTCCGATCATGGGACTCGATGTTGAAACCGAAAAATACTTCTGGTACCATCATTCGGCCAAGGACACCATTGACAAACTCGATGCCGGTGAAGTTGCCGAATGTGTTGCAGCAGTTGCTGTAATGGCCTTTGTTGCAGCTGATATGCCTGAGCGGCTCCCTTAATATCCCGTTTTTTCCAGGGTTTCTTTTAACCGTTCTGCTTCCTGCTCAAGTTCCGGCATGCGTTTGGATACCATCGCCAGATCACCTTTTTTTGCCGACTGCTCAAGTTCCGCAGCGAGTCCCTTCAATCGCTTACCTCCAACATTACCGGACGACCCTTTGATATTATGGGCTAAACGCTCCACACTCTTTGCATCCTGATCCTCCAGATGGGTTGTCATGTTCTTTATCTGATTTGGAATTTCCGTAATAAAGCCCTGGACAACCGTCTGAATCAGATCCTCATCATCCAACATCCGTGATGTGAGGTCAACCTTGTCAAATACGGGCGTCTCACCGACGGTATCAGTTACGACATCCGTTGAAATTTCGGACAGGTTTGATTCCAAATGATTTACTTTCGACCCGTTTTCTTTTCCGGAACCGGAGACTGCTCCAATATAAGCCGGTTCCGTTTCGGAGTAGATGTGTTCTTTGTTCTCTGAATCCCCGGAAACGATAACCGATTCCCCGGCTGATTGTGCCTCGGGCAGCCATTTCGATAGTATTATCGCTATGGTTTCGGGTGAAACCGGTTTGGAGACAAAATCGTCCATTCCCGCTTCGATACAGATCTGACGATCCCGTTCTGTAGCATGGGCGGTCATGGCGATGATGGGTATCTTCGGATTGTGCGTTTCGGTCAGCTGATTGCGGATATGTTGCGTTGCTTCCAGGCCATCCATTTCCGGCATTTGAACATCCATGAAAACCAAATCATATGGGAGGGATGTAAGGGCCGTAACGGCCTCTTTCCCATTGGCAACCGCATCAGCCCGAATCCCCAGTTTATACAGCAGTCCTAGGGCAACCTGCTGACTTGTTATATTATCTTCGGCCAGCAACACCCGGATGTTCGCGTCTTTATACATTTTTTTCGACCAAACCACACTCCCCTGAATATCAATGACTGATGTTTGTGCTTCCCTGACACCATAGAGCGTTTGATACAAGACCTTCTGCAGGCGTTCATGCTGGATAGGTTTATTGGCATATGCAGAGAAACCGATGGATTCATAGAATTCCGGGTCATTTCTCATTCCGAGCGACGTTAACATGACCATTTTGATACCGGAATAGCGACTGTCGCTACTTATGATTTTCCCAAGCTCTTCGCCATCCATTCCCGGCATCTGCATATCGACGATGGCAAGTTTGAAGGGATCATTGTTGTTATAGGCCTGCTCCAGTGCCGAAAGTGCCTGGAATCCGTCATTCGCCTCTTCGACCCGCATTTTCCATGTCTTACAGCGTTTTCTGAGGATCTCCCGACCGGTGGCATTGTCATCGATAATCAGTACCCGGACATTTTCAAAGGCAGCGGTATCAATGCTCTCGTTGTCCGCTTCTTGCCCAACATTCTTCTGTTTTTCAACAAGAACAGAGAAGATGAACTCCGATCCTGTACCAAGTTCGCTTTTTACATCAATTTCGCCACCCATCATTTCGACGAGCTGACTGGAAATCGCCAAACCCAGGCCTGTTCCCCCAAATTTCCTTGTAGTTGATGCATCAACCTGGCTGAATTTGTCAAAAATTTGGCTTTTTTTCTCAATCGGAATACCGATACCGGTATCTTTTACAACAAATTGTAACAATGCATCACGATCCCTGTCAACAAGCGTGGACACATGAACCGAGACTTCACCTTGTTCCGTAAACTTGACCGCATTACCCCCCAGGTTCCAGAGCACCTGCCGAATCCTGCTCGGGTCACCGCGCAGTTGCCTGGGAACATCGCAATCGATATCACATAATAACTCAAGCCCCTTTTCATGCGCCTTCACCGCCAGACTGTCGGAAAAATCCTCCAGCATTTTTTGCAGGTCGAAGTCCA
>SLLW01000205.1 GCA_007133875.1 Balneolales bacterium
ATCCAGTCGAATGGCATTTGTTGTGATGAGTTCATCACCCTCATCAAATGTTCCGCTGTCATTACGGTCGACAAACAACCTCACGGAAGCTGCGGACCGGCCGACCTGCTGACGGCTTTCAAAAACCAGCCGGTTATGGTAATCATCATACCCAATCGATCCGCGGATATTCTGCCTCAATGTGGATCTGTTTTGGCTATTCCGGACTGTTGTTGTTGATCGGGTGCGATTGAAATCGAAAATCAGCGCACCTTCAAAAATATTAAAGTTGGCGACCATATTCCGCCCATACGATAATCGCAGCCGGCCTCTGTTATAGATACTTCTTGAGAGCTGCATATCAATTCGCTCAACCTGATCCAGCCGCATGCTGTAATCAAGCTGGGCACGCATATATGTTCCACGAATAATGGCAGGTGTGGAGCGGGTGCGGGGTGTGGTATATGTGGCAGTTCCGGTAATCCGGCCGTCAGATGATGTCAAATCATCTCCCGTATATCGGTAGTTGTTACGATATCCGCCACGGAGGGTGAAGCGCCCCAGACGAACTCCAAGATCACCACGTACCCGGTCGGTGTGACCGGTACCGTAATGCTGCCGATCGCCGCTGATTCGAAAATTCACAGGGAGCGAGCCGAGGTGAAAGGGTACAAAAATATGTGCATTGGCCTCATAATCATTGCGTCCGAAGTTATACAGGCCGTCATCGGTGGTGTAATACGTATACCCTGCACTCCAACTCATTGCATTTGCATAGACCACATTGGTGGAAACCCGGTAGAAGGCATCCGGGGCTATATCAACATTCATCAGGTATTGGTCAAAAAGCCGTGTTGAAACCCCTCCATAGATAAATGGGCGGGAATCGTGGACATCCTCCAGATACTCGCCACCAACCCGTGCCGTAAGCCAGTTAGCAGCACCATAAGAAAAGTCGCCAGCTACCAGATTGGAATGCTCCGTTACTCCAAATAATGGTTGATCAATCTGGCCGGCACTGACATGATAATTGAACTCCCCCGGCGGAAGGAATGTAAACGGAACCTGAACCCGCCGGTCCAGTTCCCGAATCTGCCCGTCTGGTTCATATATCATCATGCGAATCTGGCTGCTCCCATACGTCATAGGTATATTGAACAGATAGTTACCGAGTTCATCGACCTCCTGATAATCTACCAAACGGTTATTAATAAAGAGTTCCACTTCGGAGTCCGGTGGAGCGGTCCCCTGGAACACAAATTCATCGAGTGTACGCCGCGGCTCAATCGGCTGATTGGTAAGGTTGATACCACGAAATTGCCTGGACTGTGGTCCTTCGGTAAAGTGCTGCCCGATGCGTACCTGTGTCAACCAGGGTTGATCTTCAAATACATACCGCCAACGAAGTCCGCTGGTTGAAAAATTGGATGACACTTCTGACCAGGAGCCAAACAAGTTGCCCTGGATATCACCACCGAGCACTTCGGCTCCGATGCTGGCTGTATAGTTATAAAAATTGGTTTGCTCAGAGACATTCCCTGTCAGGGAATAATCCAAAAATCCGCCACCAAGTATCTCTCTTTTACGCTCAAACTCTCTGGGATAAAGTTCCCGGGTATGAACACCGAGTTCTGTACGCTGCCTGCGAAGCCTCCGCTCGAGGCGATCAACCACCGGCATAATTTCGGCTGTTTCGAGGCGCAGAACCAGTGTATTCATATCAACAGAAAAATTCATGTTGAATACTTCCTCGAATACATCCGGATGCATGTAAAAATCCAGTTCATCGATAATCATCTCATCCGCACTGAACTGGAACTCTTCTCCGTCCAAAGTGACCGTTCGGTTTTGGAAATGAATGGCGTATGATCGATCGGGTTCGATATAATGCCCATGCACCTGCAGATTCTGTGAATCAACCTGATAGTAAATTCCAAGACGTTCAAACAACTCTGTTGTTGGTAAATAGATCTGACCGGTTTCATAGGAATACAAGGCAATTACAACGACATCACCAACACCGCGGTAGCGAAAAGAAAGAAATACTTCGTCACGTTCCTCCGTGGACGTTGCCTGTACATCCATTGAGGAGTTCATCGAATCCGAAAATACCCCAGCCACAAGCGGAGCAGTGAGTAACCCCGATATGGCGATCATTAGTAAAAAGAATCGATGTGTGAAAAAATGCATCAGTGTAACATGGAAACAAATTGCTCAGGACAACAGTATGCCAAGTTTAAATATGTGATATATCAATGATTTAATAACCGTTCTCATACCGTCCTAATAGTGACTGGAATATCGTTAATAATATACATAATCGCATTAAGAGGGCTGTTAGATTGTTCTAACAGGGAACATCCGGAAAAGGCTCTCTGAGAGTCGTTTACTGTTCTTTAATCGTGGAATATTAAACGACACATAATAAACAAACAGCAACATTAAATTCCCTTATAAAAAAAAGGCTGATATCGTTTGATACCAGCCTGAAAATTAAATCATTTGATCAGCTGCTTATAACCCGGAGAATATGGAGCGTTTCAGGGTATGGAAAAAGATGTTGACTGACTAACCATTTCTGCTCTGACCAGGTCATTTACC
>SLLW01000035.1 GCA_007133875.1 Balneolales bacterium
ATGGCCGGGACCTTCTGATCGGACTCACAGAGGCATCGGCCAATGATTTGAGGGTGCTTACCGACGGCTTGTATCCCATTTTCTGGGATGACCTGATGGAAGATGTCGATACAACTCCGGACCTGGCCCTCAACAACTGGGAGGAGATCAACGATGATATCGATATTCTTGTTGACGGCGGAATCAGGGAATCCGAAACGGCTAGGGACCGGCAAGTCACCACTTCCGATCCCGGTATCACCCTTGAGCCGTTCAGTCAATTGCGTCGGATTGTCATTGATGCCGGACACGGTGGGCGTGATCCGGGGGCGATCGGTTCACGCGGTACCCGCGAGAAGGAAGTCGCTCTGAGTGTTGCTTTAAAACTGGGAGAGTACCTGAAACGCTATTTGCCAGAAATCGAAGTGATTTATACCCGGGATGATGACCGCTTTATCCCGCTTCAGGAACGGGGGCAAATTGCGAACCAGGCAGAGGCCGACCTGTTTGTCTCCATACACGCCAATGCCAACCACAACCGCCATGCGCACGGAACCGAAATCTATTTTCTGGGGATGCATCGCAGCAGAGAGGCATTCGAAGTGATGAAAAAGGAGAACAGCGCTATCCGTTTCGAGGCAGAAGATGAACGCTCGGAACAGCTTTCACCCGAGCAACTGGCGGTTTACGAACTCTCCAACATCGGTTTTATGGAGAGCAGTGAACTGCTGGCAACCAAAATGGACGACCAGTTTGCCAACCGGGCCATGCGTCGTTCGAGGGGAGTGAAACAGGCCGGTTTTATTGTATTGTACCATGCCTCCATGCCGGCGGTGCTTGTGGAACTCGGGTATATTACCAATCCTCAGGAAGAACAGTTCCTGGTGAGCGACTATGGACAAAGCATTATGGCCTCCGCCATTTTCCGTTCCATCAGGGATTACAAGGAGCGTCTGGAGCGCAGCCGTAACCAGGCTGACCGGTAGTCTGGAGAATCAACTGTAATTACATTATTTGGAAATCAGCAAATGAATCAGCCACTAATTATTGGCGTTGCCGGCGGGAGCGGTTCGGGCAAAACCACGGTCATCCAGCGTATCGTACGGCACATCAAAGAAGAAAACCTCTCACTGATTGCCCATGATGCCTACTACCGGGACCTCAAACACCTTACATTCGAAGAGCGAGCCCGGCAAAATTTTGACCACCCTGCCTCTCTTGAGACCGAACTTCTGATCCGTCATATCAAGGCGCTGATTTCGGGGTACAGCATCGAGTGTCCTATTTATGATTTTACCAATCACATCCGCAAAGAGGAAGCCCTCACCATCACCCCGAAAAAGATAATTCTGGTTGATGGCATACTGATTTTTTACGAAAAAGAGTTGCGGAAGCTGATGAATATCAAGCTTTTTGTTGATACCGATGACGACGTTCGTCTGCTGCGTCGACTAAGACGTGACATCTGCGAACGGGGACGATCCATCGAAGGGGTTCTGGATCAATATGAACGGTATGTGCGGCCCATGCACCTTGAGTTCGTTGAACCTACCAAACGGTATGCCGATATCATCATCCCCCATGGCGGAGAAAACCAGATCGCCCTGCAAATGGTCAACGCGCTCATCCAGGATAAGATCCGGGAATAATAGTACCCGAAAGTACCAGTATTGCTCCCCAGATGACCCGCGGTGTGTCCGGCCCATAATTATTGGGGGAAATTTCTTTCCTGCAACGGTTAAGAATTGTAAAAGCGGTTCGATAACCATAGAAAGGAATCCATCATGAGCGGAACTCCATAGTATAAAACACGGCCGCAATGATATACGAGTCTTAACACATACCAAGTCCGGCCGGCAGATACGGGTTACCCCCACTCTGCCGGAACGTAAACCGGTCATTAATGAAACCCGTTAGTGTAATGAGTATTATTAATAACGTCTTAAATCGCATTGATTCGGATTCCGATAATATCTCCGGATCCCGCTGGACCGTCGGAAAGAAAATCATTGCATCTTCGGTCGGTATTGCCGGCATTACCCTGGTATTAGGCATCCTTGCCATTGTAGCTTTGCGTACCATTGATGGATTTTCAAACACGCTGGTCAATGTCAACCTCGCGGAATGGCGCGTTTCCGACTCCATTGAAAGCCGGATCATGGAAGCTGGTACCCACATGACGGAATACCGAATCAATTATGATTCGACATCGTGGGACAGGGCCCGTAATGAGCTCGATCTGGTCAGGGATGAGCTCAACCAGGCTTTTTCACTTGCGAGCCGGAACAATCGGGAGGAGTTGCGCGGACGCCTGGACAACATCCAGACAGCTCTGGAGGACTACTACGAAGCCATCCAGGGTTCGCGGGAAGCAGGTGACAACCTGTTGGAATATCGCCGGATGGTCGACGGATCATTTGTGGATTTTGTCGAAAGTATGGAGGATTTCCTGATTTCGCAACGCGAGGATCTGGGCAGTATGTTTGGCACCAGTGGAAGCCAGGCTCTGAATACACAATTCAGCCAATTAACCGACGGGGAGGAGATTCTAGGGCGGCTCAAGGTACTTAACAAGGATCTGTGGCAGGCAGAGGCAAGAA
>SLLW01000059.1 GCA_007133875.1 Balneolales bacterium
AAATCCTCCGAGAGCCCCTAAAATAATTCCACCGGGAATAAAATAGATTGATTTTGACATGGTTCCGATTAATCTTTGGTTGTTACTGATTACGATTTTTGATCGTATGTTATGATCCTGAAACGCAACAAACCTGAAAGTTCGTTCAAAAAATCTTATCCTTTTTTTTAAAATCGCCTTTTTAACAGAGATATTTTAAAACCATACTATCGACATGGCCATACACGAATTAGCCGGAAAAAAAGCACCCGTTCATATTCTGGATAATATTTCCCGGCTGGTTGCAGCCTATTACACCTATCGCCCTGATCCGGAAAACCCGGTTCACCGGGTGCAGTTCGGCACCTCCGGACATCGTGGATCCTCCCTTAAGCAGACCTTCAACGAGGCACATATTCTGGCGGTATCACAAGCCCTTGCCGAATACCGCAAGTCTGCCGGTATCACCGGGCCCCTTTACATCGGCATGGATACGCATGCGCTGTCGGAGCCCGCGCTTATGACCGCCATAGAAGTGCTGGCAGCCAATGATATTACCGTCTGCTATCAGGATGGATTCGGCTATACGCCCACTCCGGCGATATCACATGCCATCCTGGGACACAACCGGAACCGGAACAGCCATCAGGCAGATGGGGTGGTCATCACGCCATCCCACAATCCACCGGGTGACGGCGGTTTTAAGTACAACCCGCCCACCGGCGGGCCGGCCGGAACCGACATCACCCAAAAAATCCAGGATGAGGCCAACCGGATCCTTGGCAGTGGTAACAAATCAGTAAAACGAATTCCGTTTGAAGAGGCCTTAAAAAAGGATCACATCAAACCCACCGATTTGATGATGCCGTATGTGAAGGAGCTCGGCCAGGTGGTCGATATGGAGTCTATCCGCAAAAACGGCCTCCGGATCGGTGTGGATCCCATGGGTGGAGCCGGAGTGGCATACTGGGAGCCGATTGCCGACGAATACGATCTGAATATTGAGGTGGTCAACCGGGATGTTGATCCCCGTTTTGCATTCATGACCGTCGATCGGGACGGAAAAATCCGGATGGACTGCTCATCACCCTACGCAATGGCGAGTCTGATCGGCCTCAAAGACAAATTTGATATTGCATTCGGCAACGATCCGGACTTCGATCGCCATGGCATCGTAACTCGCAGCGCCGGCCTGATGAACCCGAATCACTATCTGGCAGTAGCCATCAATTACCTCTTCCAGAATCGTCCGAAATGGCGGGAGGATGCAGCCATCGGCAAGACGCTGGTTTCGAGCAGCATGATCGACCGCGTTGCAAAATCCCTGGGACGTCCCCTGGCCGAGGTTCCGGTCGGCTTCAAGTGGTTTGTGGGCGGACTACTCGACGGTTCCTACGGCTTCGGTGGCGAAGAGAGTGCGGGCGCCTCATTTCTGCGTTTTGACGGAACACCGTGGTCCACAGATAAAGATGGTATCATTCTGAACCTGCTGGCCGCAGAAATCACCGCCAAAACCGGAAAGGACCCCGCTGAGCACTATAAAAAACTGGAGAAACAATTTGGAAGCCCGGTCTATGAGCGAATTGACGCACCCGCATCTCCCGACGAAAAGAAAATCCTTGCCAATCTCTCGCCGGAGCAGGTCAGGGCCGAAGAGATGGCCGGTGAGCCGATCCTCAGGAAACTCACACGGGCACCCGGAAATGATGCCGCAATCGGCGGACTCAAAGTGGAGACCGAAAACGGATGGTTTGCCGCCCGGCCTTCCGGCACAGAAGATATCTACAAAATTTATGCCGAGAGTTTCCGGGACAAGGAGCACCTGAAATTGATCCAAAAAGAGGCGGTGGGCATTGTTAAAGCGGCTCTTTCGAGTTGATGATCAGGGTGTGGAAGCGGGGGCCATCTCCAGGGAGGCGCCCTCCGGCAGGATCTCGGGATGTTGATATCCAAGCAGGCGCAGGGCGTTGAGCACAACGACCAGTGTTGAACCTTCGTGCAGCAGCACAGCCACACCCATACCTGCATATCCGAACAGCACGAAAGGGACCAGGAATGCGATCATTCCGAGGCTGATAAAGATATTTTGACGGATGATCTGCCGGGTCCGGCGGCTGAGTCCGACTGCTACGGGCAATTTACCCAGATCATCGGCCATCAGCGCCACATCGGCGGTTTCAAGTGCCACATCTGATCCCGCCGCACCCATGGCGATTCCGACCGTAGCATGAGCCATGGCAGGTGCATCGTTCACACCATCGCCGACCATTGCCACTTCCCCCTCCTGCTCCACCAGTTTGCGGATTGCTTCCGCTTTCTGTTCAGGAAGCAGATCCCCCCATACATCATCCACACCCAATTGCGTGCCGATGGAATCGGCAACCCTCTGATGATCGCCGGATAACATCACAATCCTTCTGAGTCCCATATTCCTGAGATTCCGGATAACAGCCGAGGCCCCGACACGGGGGATGTCCATCAGCCCGATGATACCGGTAAAAACATCTCCCTCCCGAACAAGGATCGTGGTTCGCCCCAGATCGTGGAGCTTATGCAGCTCACCGGTTACCTTTTCCGGAAGCTCTCCTTCAAAAAG
>SLLW01000231.1 GCA_007133875.1 Balneolales bacterium
GCCACCCGGGAACTTATCGATACGCTCAAAAAAGAGGTTCCCATCTGGAAAAAAGAGACTTTTTCGGATGATGTGAAGTGGAAAGAAGAGCAGTAACAATAAGAAAAAAAAACATTGTCATAAGTTTTTTTTGGGATCCGCCGAATGCGTGCTTATATTTCATCGTAGTTTAACGATAAATAGTAACCGGCCAATATTTCCAGCCAGTATTGCTTATGACTGTTCTTGAACCTGAACCACTTCGATCTGCGGAAGTCGCACTTGACGATCCGGCCACCAAACGGTCGGCACAACTTACCAAAGCATTGGGCCATCCCGTCCGTCTGGCCATCCTCAAACTGCTTACCCAACGCGATACCTGTTTCTGCGGGGATTTTACGGATGTCCTGCCACTGGCACAATCGACCGTCTCGCAGCATCTGAAAGTTCTTAAGGATGCCGGAATCATAAACGGTACCAGCAGCGGTGTTCGCACCTGTTACTGTCTCAATACAGAAGGTGTCGAAGAATTGAACGAATGCCTGGAGTCCCTGTCCGACATGTTTAAAATGACCAGCCGCCCGGACTGTTGCTGACATTGCCATTATTTACAAGAAGAACCAAACATCATATGGATCAGGAAATCAAAACCACAACATTACTTGAAGTGTACGAACCCGCCATGTGTTGCAGCACCGGTGTCTGCGGACCCGATGTGGACGACAAGCTGATCACATTTGCGCAGGATGTGAGATGGCTGGAATCAGAGGGGGTCACGGTCAAACGCTACAATCTCGCCCAGGAGCCGGAAAAATTCAAGGAGCACAGTTCCGTTCTGCTGCGCCTTCAGTCCGAAGGTTCGGAAATTCTCCCCATACTTCTGGTAAATGGGGAGATCCTATCAGAAGGTGGATATCCGGACCGGGAGCAATTAAAACAGTTTTTAATAACGGAACAACCAGGTTTTAATCAGAACCCCGTATCACATACTGAAGATTCTGTATTGGATCAGGAACCCGAATCACATACCGACGGAACCGTAATGGACCAGGAATCCGAATCACATACCGAAGGAACCACATTGAATCAAGAAACCGCATCAAAAACCGAAGAAACAGGGATGAACCAGGAAACTACAACACACACGGAGCCAACCGAACAATTCACCTACTCGGAAAAAGTAGCTATTCTCGTTGCCATCGGTGCGTCCGTTGGTTCCGGTTGTGAGCGCTCCCTCAAATCCCATTTTGAAAGGGGGGAAAAAGCCGGAATACCCAAAGAATATATGGCCAGGGCGATGCAATCCGGCCTGGATGCCCGGCAGGTCCCCATGTCTGATATCGTCGGGCTGGCCAATAAGCTGCTTGGACATCCTGAGCATGACAGCGAATGTACTCCCGGTGGAGGATGTTGCTAACCATTGTAAAGGATGTTGCTAACCATTTGCGTGCTGCCATCCCGATCCACTCCGAATCCGATTTTTTTGTACGCTTTTTGAACCGGTTTTGGCTGGAATACGAAAGATATATCCATCCGGAAATCAAGAGCCGGATCTGTGAATTACCTCAATCATAACCCTGAAATTATGTTACCCAATATTACGCCCTACCTGTTTTTCACTGGTAAAGGCGGAGTCGGCAAAACATCTCTCGCCTGCGCTACAGCGGTAGCACTGGCTGACGAGTGGAAACAGGTGCTGCTCATTAGCACCGATCCGGCATCCAACCTGAAAGAGGTTTTGAAGACCGATATCGCTGACACGGTAACGCCCGTCAACGGTATCAAAAACCTGTTTGCCGTGAATATTGATCCCGAACAGGCCGCAGAGGACTACCGTAATCGTGCTATTGAGCCGCTTAAAGGCCTGCTTCCGGACCATGAAATCGCCAAAATGCGTGAGGAGCTCTCCGGGGCCTGCACTACCGAAATTGCCGCATTTGATGAATTTACCCGTTATGTGACTGACAAAAAGAAGACTTCCGGTGGCAACGAAACTCCCGGTGGTGATGATCCGGCCGGATCCCGGGCATCAGAGACGGAAACAGAATTCGACATTGTGATTTTTGATACCGCACCCACCGGCCACACGCTGCGGCTGCTCGAGCTGCCGGCTGCCTGGAGCGACTTCATCGAACACAATCCGGATGGCGCTTCCTGCATCGGCCCTTCATCGGCGCTTAAAACCAACAAAGAGCGATACGAACGCGTCGTCGAACAGCTTCGCAACCCGGAATCCACAACAGTCTACCTGGTATCACGTCCGGAAACCTCGGCTCTGAAGGAGGCCGACCGATCCAGTGCCGAGCTGCACGAACTTGGCCTCAGCAATCAGTTCCTGCTGATCAACGGATATTTCGAGCCACTGGACAGAAATGATCCGCTTGCCCTGAAAATGCAGGAGATGGCGGACCGGGCCCTTGCTGAAATGCCCGATGCATTAAAAAAGCTTTCCATGGAGACTTTCCCGCTCCGGCCGTATAATCTGCTGGGGATCAAACAGCTACGGACGGTTTTCCAGCCACTGGATTTTTCGTCAATCGTTCAATCAGATATCACCCGGAATGAATACCGGAGTGATCACGCCACCATTGATGA
>SLLW01000288.1 GCA_007133875.1 Balneolales bacterium
ATGGGCGCAACATCGAGGGCCTGATGATCTATCCGGCCGGGGAAGACGGCGGACCGTATCCGACCATTGTGATGGTTCACGGCGGTCCGGAAGCGCATTACAGCAATGGCTGGCTGACCGGCTACTCACTGCCCGGCCAGGTGGCGGCCGGACGCGGTTTTGCCATATTCTATCCCAATTATCGCGGCAGCACGGGACGGGGCCTGGAGTTTATCAAGTCGAGCCAGGCGGATCTTGCCGGTGCCGAATTTGATGATATTGTGGATGGTGTCGATTATCTGATCGAAGCGGGTATCACCGACGGTGACCGGGTTGGCGTGACGGGCGGCTCATACGGTGGTTATGCCACGGCCTGGATGTCGACCCGATACTCAGACCGCTTCGCGGCGGGTGTGATGTTTGTCGGCATCAGCAATAACATATCAAAATGGGGCACCAGTGATATACCGGAGGAGCTCTACCTTGTTCACTCACGTAAACGGGTATGGGATCACTGGCAGTGGAATCTGGAGCGCAGCCCGATATATCATGTCGATAACTCTCAGACACCGTTGCTGATTATGCATGGGGAGGAGGATACCCGTGTCCATCCGTCACAATCACTGGAGTTATTCCGCCATATCAAGGTCCGTAAGCCCGAAGTGCCGCTTCGCCTGGTCTGGTATCCGGAAGAGGGGCATGGAAATGTGAACTCCACATCACGCTTCGATTACAATCTGCGGATGCTTCGCTGGTTTGAGACGTTCCTGATGGAGGACGAACCTGTGAAGCCGGAATTCCATTTCGACTTCGAGGCGCTTGGTGTGGATATTCCGGAACCGGAAGAAGAATAACATACCGCTTCAGCATTCCGGTCAGGATGCAGTCAGGACGCGGTCAGCAAGGCCAGCAGCGGAATACCTTCGAGGCGCCGGATTTCCCGTCGGAATTCGATGATACCGGGAATCTGATCCGGAGGTATTTCGCTTTGAGCCATTACAATATTGCTTGTGTACATTATACGATTCCCCTCACTTTTCTGGTTTACAGATCACCTCATAAAAAGGCCAAAATAAAAACGGTTAAAATCAGGCAAAGTGATCGCTCAGGGATATAATTGCACGACAATATTTACACCATAACTAATAACAATTTTGGAATTAGGAAAAAAATGGATCGGTGCGCACGTCAGCGCCGCCGGAGGTGTGGACAACGCACCACACAATGCGAAGAACATCGGCGCCAACGCTTTCGCCCTCTTTACAAAAAACCAGCGGCAGTGGAAAGCCAGGCCGTTGGAGGATGCCGTTATCGCCTCTTTTCGTGAGCGCTGCAAAGAACTAGGATTTGTAGGAAAGCAGATTCTGCCACACAACAGTTATCTCATCAATCCCGGCCATCCCGAGAAGGAAGGGATCGGGAAGTCCAGAGCGGCACTGCTGGATGAAATGCAACGGTGCGAACAGCTTGGGATTCCGCAGCTCAACATCCATCCGGGAAGTCACCTGCGTAAAATCAGTGAGACCGAATGTCTCGCCCGGATCGCCGAATCGGTTAACCGGGTGTTGGATCAAACCAAAGGGGTGACGGTGGTCCTGGAGAATACCGCCGGACAGGGGAGTAATCTCGGAAACCGGTTCGAACATCTTGCCGAAATCATCAACCAGGTGGAAGATAAGGATCGGATCGGGTTCTGCATTGATACCTGTCACGCACACGCCGCCGGCTATGACCTCTGCTCGCCGGAAGCCTATCAACAGACCATGGAGGAAGCCAACCGGGTGATCGGCATGCAGTGGCTCCGGGGCATGCACCTGAACGATGCCAAAACAGAGCTCGGCAGCCGGGTCGACCGGCATGCACCGCTTGGAAAAGGCACAATGGGCGAAGAGCCGTTTCGTCAAATCATGAACGATGAACGTCTTAATGAGATCCCCATGATCCTCGAAACTACCGATCCGGAGATCTGGGCGGATGAAATCGCGTGGCTGCGCTCGCTGGTTTAAAGTATGGGTCATATGCCTCATACTTTAGTGAGTCATCTGACCAGCATCATTTTACGGACATCGACAAACTCCCCGGCCTGTATCCGGTAGATGTACATTCCGCTCGAAAGCGAGGAGGCATCAAAGGATACTTCGTGAACGCCCGGTTCCCGGTTTCCATCTACAAGAGTGGCGACGCGCTGTCCCTGGATATTGAACACCTCCATCGTCACATTCGCAGCCTCAGGGATGCTGAATGAGATATTTGTTGCCGGGTTGAACGGATTGGGATAGTTCTGCTCCAGGCGGAATGTTTCGGGCCGGTCCGGTTCGGGTTCGCTGTCTGTTGATCGTGGATCACCGGGCAGGAGCCAGGATAACTCGGATAGTATCACCTGCCCGCCATATCCGTCGGGGTGCTGGCGGAGCATAAATACCGGTGACTCTTCGGAGAAACTAACACTGCTTCTATTGGTTTCGTTGATTTCCGCGAGTGTGAATTGTTGGGTAATTTCACCGGGATCAGTATCCGGTTCCGGAAGGATAAACAGGTCAAATTGAACGGCCCGCGGAGTTGTCTGCTGATAGGTCAGCGTAATCTCACC
>SLLW01000277.1 GCA_007133875.1 Balneolales bacterium
CATCGTGATCATGAAGCTGCGAGGTATCCAACCGGGGGGGTATGTCACGCAACGTTGCCTGCTCCGCCATATAACCGGCAAAAACCTGCGGACCCCGAATCCAAAGTGATCCGGAATTATGGATCCCTGAATTGTGAGATCCGGTATCATGAGCCTTGGTATTACCATGATCCCTGGAATCATGGAGTCTGGAATCATGGAACCCGACAATCCGGCGCTCATCATCCAGAATAATCACATCATGGCCCGGGAACAGAGTCCCAACCGATTCAGCCGGACTCAATCCATCCCGATTCTGTGCCGCAACCTGCCCGCATGTTTCTGTCATACCGTAGCTGAAAACGACAGGCCATCCCAGATCCCGCGCTCTTTGAATAAGCTTGGGTGGTGCCGGCCCGCCACCGATCAATATCTCCTCGAATTCATTTGGCAAAGACCGGGAGCCATTCGCGTCGAGTAACCTTTTCAGCATCGTAGGTACCAGGGAGATTCTCTTGATCATGGGGTTCGCAGCAAGATCTTCAAAAATATCGTTCGCATCAAAACGATGCCACAAAAACACCCCTGACCCACTGAGCAGTGCCCGCAAGATGATCGTCAGCCCCCCGGCATGTTGGAGCGGGAGCGGATTTCCCCAAAGTTGTCCCCTTGCCCTTATTGGTTCCGGGAAGGCATGTGATGCCGCTGTTATCATCTGACGCCTCAATAAGGGCACCTTTTTAGGGGTGCCGGAACTGCCGGATGTAAGCAGCCCGCAAAAAAACGTATCGGAAGAAGTATCGGAATTGGCAAAAAGAGCGTCCAGCGGGGTTACGGGCAGGGAAAAATCACCTGGGAAAAGCTGATAGGGTATGTTGGATGAATGAGAAACGGTGATGTCGGGACGGAACAGGCTCAGTGGTTTGTGATCGTCATCACGGTACGGAACAAATGGAATTTGCGCCATCCAGCAGGCGGCCATCCATAGGGATGCCTGAAACCGGTCACTTGTGTCAATTCCGACAACAGGTGTTTCACTTGATCTGCTTTTAAAAAGATCCCTGACATGATTACATATTGCAGCAAGATCCCGGTAGTACACGGTCAAGTGACCATCGGTAAGAAATAGAGCATCGGGGTGATATGAGCGGCTAAGCCAGGTCAAGGTTTCTCCCGGGATATTATTTTGCAGTGTCCACCGGAAACTGTAACAGATTCACGGAAAGGATACCGGCCCAATCCGGGGGCACCCGGCAAAGAGACGGACGGTGTATCATCTGTGCCATCATTGCGTTGCAGCGACGCTGCAGGATCCGAAGAGTGAGGAACGGTCTTGTCGTCGCTTCCATCATGTAATGTTATGTCGGATGCGAATAAGCTTCTGGTGGCCAGTCCGTGATCCGCTTCCCGCCAGGAGTCTATGTAAGCTGCAATATGGGTGAGAAGCAGGTTTCCGACTGCCGATTCCAGTCCTGATGATACGATGACAGGCAGACCTGTCTGGTTATTATTTTCATTGGTCCGGTTCGGGGTGGGGGAATCATTTATGATGGCAAGTGTTCTTTTGATTTCGGAAAATGCACCAAAAAGTGTTGGTTTGAGAATCAGGGTATTGGTTGCGTGATGGGATAGCAGTTTATTCACTGACTCCGGGCTTCGGGCATATTCATCTGATGCAAGGGGAATGCCGTATTTCCCTAATTTTTTTAAATCAGAAACGGTTGCGTCCTTAAGTGGTTCTTCAATATAGGAAATGCAACTGCTGAGCGGCAAATGGGAACCATTGTGATCAGGAATTGTAGTTTGAGATACCAGGGATTTAAAAAGTACTTCGGCATCCGGAAGTGAAAACGATGCATTCGCATCAAACCGGAATTTTATTTTGGGGAATTCGTTGCAGACGGTGGTTATGAGTGAAAGGGCATCCGGTACCGAATCAGGCAGTTTCAATTTTGCAGAGGTGAAACCGGCATTCTGATATTTTTTGATACGGTTAAGCGTCTCCTGCAGACCCGTTATTCCGATCACGGCATTGCAACGAACCACTGCACGGAAAGTACCTGCTTTCTGTTGCTCCTGTTGCCACCACGAATAAAGCGGAAGACCGGCTTCAAGGGCTTTTTGTTGTTCGGCAATCATGGAGAGCCCGAACCGGACAGAAGGAAGGGTACTCAGTTCCCCGCAGACGGGTGTTTTCTCCAGAAATTCATTTATTGTTCTGTTTTGGAAGTGCGTTTGCAGTTCGTCCATGAAACGGTGGAGAAAAACCGTCGCCTGTTCAAGAGTATCCAAAGAGAAACCGGGCAGCGGGGCGATTTCGGTCCATATGGTTTTTCCATCGCCGAGGATCAAACCCTCTCGCTGCTGAATGGCACCGTCGGCATGTCGCAGTGGTTTGCGAAAAGGGAGCTTATAGCGGTACGTGTACAGTTCATTATTCATGGATCACATGCAGGGGTCAAAAGTGCCAGATAAAAGCAAAAAATCTTTTGCGCTTTACAGGAACCGGTATCCCATCAGGATAGTAATATTCCGCCAGAAAAAAGTAGTCCGTATACGGTCATGAACTGTGCGGTTCTGATCAGGATTTTGTTAAAGGCTTTTTTCTCCGTTTCACTCCAGAAGGTACTCACCAGCAGTGCGCCCCAGGGCAGGAGCAGCATGGGGAGTAAAACCGAAAGGGAGTAAGACTCCCTGAAAAAGAAGTGCGGCGGGATGGCAAAAGCCATAAGCATCAATACAAGATACTGCCATCGTGCGAACCGTTCGCCAAGAAGGACTGTAAGAGTGTTTTTTCGGACTTTTCGATCAGTGTCAATATCCCGGTAATTATTGGCCACAAGAATCATGGTTGAAAGGGCACCGACAGCAAGTGCCGCCCAGAATGACTGAGCGGACCATTGAAGGGCATTAACATAATAGGTGCCCATCACTGCGGCGATACCGAAGAATAGAAATACAAACAGTTCACCAAGTCCATTATAGGCAAGAGGGTAGGGGCCTCCTGTATAAAGGATTCCAGCGGCTATTGAAAGCAATCCGATGAGAAGAATCGGCCATCCGGCATGAAAAACAAGGATAAGGCCAAGCAGGAATGCTATTGTGAAGGTGATGGCCGCTGCGGACAGCATAGATCCCGGCGCAACCGCTCCGCTGGCGGATGCCCTTGTAAATCCAACGCGATCATCAGAATCGGCTCCTTTTCTGAAATCAAAATAATCGTTAGCGAAATTTGTTCCAATCTGGATAAATATTGCTGACAGCAGTGCGAGAAGGGTGATCCAACCATTGAACAGCCCATGATGCCATGTAAGCGCCGCTCCGGTCATGACAGGTACAAGGGATGCGGGAAGCGTTCGTAACCGTGCCGCTTCAATCCATACAGAAATATTCATGTCTATTATTTAAAGATTTAAGAAAATCTAATGTTGCTAAAAATACGGAAAAGCAGAGATGTTGCGGAGTCAAATTCAATTGAAAGCGCTTTTTCAAACAGTATATGGTCGGATTAATTATTTGATTGAAAATATTAGTCAAAAGATAAAATACGATTAAAAAAATATGGACTTTTTCTGAATAAGATTTATATTGTGTTATCGTCACCAACGTTAGTACAACCGAAAACCTTAAAGATTTGTTTCATGAGTACAACATATAGAAGATTTGATGCACTGGAAGCTGTCAGAAAAGCTGAAAAGACACTGATAGCAAGGAATGGCACGGATTCGAGCAAATTGAATATGAATGTTGCGGAGATATTCGGTGAAAACTGCCTGTCCATCGATACTTTAAAAGAAAGGCTTCCGAAATCAGTTTGGAAAGTTCTTAAAAAAACCATCCGTGATAATGAGCCGCTGGAACCCAATGTTGCCGATGCCGTAGCGGTTGTTATGAAAGAGTGGGCGTCTGAAAAAGGAGCCACTCACTACACGCACTGGTTTCAGCCTCTGACCGGTGCGACGGCCGAGAAGCATGACAGCTTTATCACACCCAACCAGGGTGGCGGAGCAATCACCCAGTTTTCCGGTGAGGATCTGTTGCGTGGTGAGCCGGATGCATCCAGTTTTCCAAGCGGCGGATTACGACCTACTTTTGAGGCACGCGGTTATACAGCCTGGGACCCTACATCTCCCGCATTTATCATTGAAAACGGAAATGGATCAACACTTTGCATCCCGACGGTATTCGCATCGTGGAAAGGGCAATCCCTTGACTTCAAGACACCACTCCTGCGATCCACGGAAGCACTAAACCAGCAAGCTCTGCGGGCACTCAAACTTTTTGGACAAGAAGATGTGACATGGGTGAATTCCACTGGTGGCTATGAACAGGAGTATTTTCTGATTGACCAGGAGTTCTTTTATCGCCGTCCAGACCTCATGACTTCCGGCCGTACTCTGTTTGGAGCACAACCACCGAAAGGGCAGGAGCTTGACGATCACTACTTCGGGTCCATTCCTGATCGTATCCTCTCGTTTATGCTGGAAGCCGAGCGTGAGCTCTACCGCGTTGGCGTACCGGTAAAAACCCGCCACAACGAAGTGGCTCCCAGCCAGTTTGAAATAGCACCCGTTTTTGAAAAAGCGAATGTCGCAGCAGATCATCAGCAATTGACCATGATTACCCTTAAGAAGGTCGCACGAAAGTACGGTCTGGTCTGTCTGCTCCATGAAAAACCGTTTGCCGGTCTGAATGGCAGTGGAAAACACTTAAATTGGTCCATGACAACCAGCAAAGGCGGCAATCTGCTGGAGCCGGGTGATAGTCCTCACGCCAACATGCAGTTCCTCTTCTTCTTTGCGGCTACACTGAAGGGGGTACATAACCATCAGGGATTGTTGCGTGCATCCATTGCCAGCGCCGGAAACGACCATCGTCTCGGAGCTAACGAAGCACCACCGGCCATTCTGTCGGCATACATCGGCGAGCAGCTGGAAGATATTGTTTCGCAAATGAAAAACGGCGGGGCAACCAGTTCGAAAGATGGCGGTTTACTTGGCCTGGGAATTCCGGTACTGCCGAACATTCCGAAACATGCTGGTGATCGCAACCGGACATCACCGTTTGCCTTTACCGGAAATAAATTTGAGTTCCGAGCCGTCGGATCCGAACAGACGGTTTCCTTCCCGAGTGCCATATTGAATGTTACGGCTGCCGAAGCTATTGAGGCGATGACCGACAGGCTTGAAGAGGAACTTGGTAAAAACGGTGACCTTGAAAAAGCTTTAAAGGTTGTACTCAAGGAAACCTTCGAAGAGATTGATCCCTTTCTATTCAATGGTGACGGATACTCGGATGAATGGCAAAAGGAAGCAAAAAAACGCGGTTTACTGAATCTGAAAACCACATTGGATGCTCTTCCGTATATTGCCTCCGAAAGTACTATCAAACTGTTTGAGAAATACAACGTATTGAGCGAACTAGAGCTCGAGTCACGACTCGAAATCTATCTCGAGCAATACTTTATCAAGTTGAATATCGAGGCAGAAACAACCGAGGATATTGCAAGAACCATGGTTATTCCGGCAACAATTCGGTATCTCAACGAGATTCTTGCTGTCAGTGACCGCGGTAAAACCACCGGGTTGGATATTTCCACAACCAATGTGCTTGCCAAAGAGGTGAATGCATTGCTCAGTGACCTGATCAAAGAAGTGGAAAAGCTTGGCAAGGTGAATGCGGATCTTGGTGGAGATACCATCCCCGAGAAAGCGAAACACCTGGCTGAAGTGGTACTACCTGAAATGAACAAAGTTCGGGTAATCTCCGACAAACTGGAAAAAGTGATAGCGGACGATTACTGGCCGCTTCCGTCTTACCGCGAAATGCTTTTCGTGAAGTAGTTTGATTGACGCAACAGGAGGAAAAAAAAGCCCGGTGTTGTGAGAATGGCCCGGGCTTTTATTTTTCCATTTGTTGGTTCACTTGTCGGTATCCATCTTGGAGAGTATGGGTATTTCTATATCCATGTCCGGTTTCTGTTTCTCTTTCACGAAGAACCAGAAAACAGTGGAGAGCGCTAGCATCGATCCGCAGAGAATGAACAACAGGTTCTGAGTCGGAAACGATTCAATAACAAAACCGAATACAAGGCTTACTATCAGGTGAGGGATAACCACCGATAAATTGAAGACCCCCATGAAGAAACCCATCCTGCTCTTGTTGACGTTTTCCGACATAATAGCAAATGGGAGGCTTACAATCGCACCCCATCCAATACCGGCAAATCCCATCAGAACGTAGAGTATTAACGGATGGGTCACCAGGAAGCTCATCCCGAAATAGGAGAGGGACATGATGGCCATGGCGATCAGATGAACACGGGTTCGGCCGATACGGGCTGCCAATGGCTCCAGCACCAGTACAGGAAGCAGAAATCCAATCGTATTGAGCACCGCAAACGATATGTTGATCATCTGGCCGGTATTCTCAAATCCCAGCGGAACCAACTGGTCTTCCAGGTAAAAAATGATATAGACAAACATCGACTGAACACCGAGCCACGAAAAACCATGGGCCAGAAAGAGCTTAAAGAGCTGGTCCCATTCGGTGTCATCGTCGTCCAGTAACTTTTTGATTTCCGGATCCTGCCGATTCAGAAATCCAACCTGACGGAAGGCATCCACAATGCTGAAAATATGGGTCGCAGCAGCTATTAGGTAGAATGCGATCATTCCATAGATATTGCCGTGTAGCATGATAGCGGTGGTATAAGCCAAAACGCTTACGACAAACAACAGGATTGCCCGTCCATAGCTTTTGGCATACAGATGCCCTGATCCCGGAATCAGCATGGAGATGGTGGCAGCCAGCAACGGATCACGCCTCCCTTTTGGTCCGTGCTCCTGGCCCTCCAGATACCGGGGCTCTTCAATCAAGAAGGGAGGCACCACCGAAAAGAGCAGGACAACCACCGCTCCGCCATAAATAAGTATGAAATTGCCGAGTGTTGCACCCACGATGTATACCAGAACACCGAAAAAACCGGAAATCGTCTGCATCCAGGTAAACCCTTTCGTACGTTCCCGTCCCTCCGGAGTCACATCAGCAATCAATGAGCGGGTCGGATTGAAACTTACATTAATGGAAACATCCAGCGTTAGCGAAACCAGAATGGCCACAAAAAAGATGTTGCCAAAACCGACACTTTGCGAAATAATATCAATATTGGGGAGACTCAAAAGCATCAACGCCGCCAGTGTTCCGCCTATGAGAATAAACGGACGCCTTCGGCCATTCCAGACCCAGACGTTGTCACTGATTACGCCAATAATTACCTGGCCGAAAATACCCGCCAACGGTCCGGTAGCCCAGACAATTCCAATTTCGTAAATCTCCAGATTGAACTCCGTCCTCAGAATCCAGCTGAGTGCGGCGATCTGAATAGCGAGTGCAAACCCCATTGCCGTTGAAGGCAAGGCAAGCAGTGCGTAAAAGGTGTTGGTCAGCCGTTTTTGAATGTCCAGCATAAGTACACTTCCATGTGATTATCTCTGAATTTGTGAACTCCAACGTCATTGTCCGGAAGCGCTTTTTTGACAGCCAATAGATTGGCTCGGGATGTAAGCGCTTACTTTACGGTTTACAAAAACCGGAAGTCAATAGCCGAAGGTCTGTTAAAATACAATCTGGAACCGAATGCACAAAACAGATTCTTCATCGATATCAGCACATAACACTACTCTGTTTAGGCAGATTCCCTTTTTTTTGTATCTTCATTAGATGTTTCTGATAACGATGAGTGCACTGAAACGGTTCTCAAACGTATTAAATTCAGAAGGAATGGGTTGTGCTTCACTGTACTGTGAGGCCAGATTTGGTAAGGATTCCATCCACTTTGAAATAGATGTTCGTATGACTACACTGGCTACCTTTTTTTTGATGCTGACCGGTATGACAGCCCCGGCTTTGTCGCAAACTGATCTGTCACAATCTGCAACTGATACGTTGCCTGATGAATCCGCGACGGCCGTAGTGCAAACCAACTCGAACGGGGATGAATGGGAGGTTGAAGGGGGCCAATGGGATGAATGGCCCACACGCAATATCCGGTTTGACACCGACGAAGGAACCTGGATGAATCTTGATGTGAGCCCGGACGGGGAACATATCGTTTTTGATCTGCTGGGGGATATTTATCGTATTTCCATGGATGGTGGCACTGCAGAACTTATTTCTGGAGGCCCTGCTTTTGATATGCAACCACGGTATAGCCCGGACGGAAAAACGATCGCATTTACAAGTGACCGCGGTGGTGGGGACAATATCTGGTTGATGGATGCCGACGGCTCAAACCGGCGTGCCATTACCGAGGAGTCTTTTCGCTTGCTGAGTTCGCCATACTGGACACCGGATGGGAATTATATCATTGTCAGAAAACACTTTACCGATACACGGTCACTCGGTGCAGGCGAAATATGGATGTATCATGTTCGTGGCGGTACCGGACTTCAGCTCACGGAAAAAACCAGCTGGACTTCCGATCAAAATGAACCGGCGGTATCGCCCGACGGGCGCTGGATCTATTACAGTTTTTCAGGCCCGTTCGACTACAACCGAGATGTACATGCGGGCATTTTCCAAATTAACCGCTTTGACCGGCAAACCGGCCGCATCGAACCGGTCACCCGGGCAACCGGCGGCGGAGTTCGGCCCACGCCATCACCGGATGGAGAAAAACTGGCTTTTGTACGCCGAATCGGTACCCGATCCGTTTTGATGGTCCGTGAAATTGAAACCGGTCAGGAGCGGGTGCTATTTGATGGCCTGGATCTGGACCAACAGGAGACCTGGGCCATCCACGGACTCTATCCCGCATTCGCCTGGACACCGGACAGTGAAAATATTGTCATATCTTTTGATGGGACTATCCACAATGTATCGCTTGAGAACGGTGAGTCAACACTGATTCCATTTGAAGCGACAATCAGCAAACGCATTGCCGATGCCGTTTCGTTCGATTTTCCAATCTCTGATGATTACTTTGACGCGAACCTGATCCGATGGCCTGTATTGACCCCGAATCAGGAGCAACTCATTTTCCAGGCTGCCGGCCACCTATATATAAAAGCGTTACCGGATGATGAGCCTGTACGGTTGACCGATTCGGAAGGCCATCTCGAATATGCCCCCTCCGTCTCACGGGACGGGAATCACATTGTCTATTCCACCTGGGATGATGAGGAGGGAGGCCATGTCAAAATGGTGAATATCGGACGTGGCGGAAGTGCTGAGAGGCTTACAACGCACCCGGATCAGTACGCTAATCCGGTCATGTCACCCGATGGCGACAAAGTGGCTTTTCTTCAGGGGAGCGGGATTGTCAACCGCGGGAAAAATATGAGTTCCGAGTTTTTTCTGAACATCAAAATAAAGGATCTGGATTCCGGTGAGATCACTCATGTGACCGAAACGGCAAACCGGGGTGCCAACCGGCGAATGCCGCGGTTACAGTGGAGTTCTGACGGATCACGGCTCTACTACTTCGAAACCCATGAGGGATCAACAAAACTGGCCAGTATCAAAACCGACGGATCGGACGAAATGCATCACGTGATCAGTGACGAGGCCGAAGAGCTGATTTTGTCACCGGATACGCGGTATATCGCTTTTAAAGATCAACACAATATCTATGTTGCTCCGATGCCGCGTGCCGGCGGAGACCCGTTGGTAATATCATCCGGAAGCACCTCCATACCAACCCGGCAACTCACCCGATACGGCGGTGACTGGATCAGTTGGTCAGCAGATTCTCAAAAGCTGATATTCAGCCTTGGTGATGCCGTTTACAAACAGAAGGTGCGCCCACTATTTGGTATCGGCGATACACTGCAAGATCAGGCAGAGGATCCCGATGACTGGCGTGCCGGCAATGCCATATATCAATCCGAAATTTTTCAGATAAACCTTGAACTTCCGGTGGCCAAACCGGAAGGGGTAACGGCATACGAAAACGCCCGTATTATCACAATGAATGGCGATGATATCATCGAATCCGGGACTATTCTCGTCAGGGATAATCGAATTATAGAAGTAGGGCCGATGAATCAGGTGAGCATCCCTGAGGATGCCCGGGTTTTTGATCTCTATGGGAAGACCATCATGCCCGGGATTGTGGATGTCCATGCACATATGGGGTATGTGGCACTGGATATCACGCCGAACCGGTTGTGGGAATACGAGGCGAATCTGGCATATGGGGTGACCACCACGCTCGATCCATCAGCCAGCACACAATCCGTGTTTGCCCTTGCAGAGCAGGTTAAGGCGGGGAGGATGATCGGCCCGCGAATTTATTCAA
>SLLW01000336.1 GCA_007133875.1 Balneolales bacterium
CATTCCCCTCTTTTCTCCGGAACATTTCCGGAAAGCCTCCTCAAAAGATCCGTTCAAGAGAAAGCAGCTGCGTGAAGGGCTCAAGCAGCTCTCCGAAGAAGGCGTGGTTAATGTATTTGAAATGCCCCACGGTGTAGGCAACGAACTGCTGCTTGGCACGGTGGGAGCTTTGCAGTTTGAAGTGGTGGAACACCGTATGAAAACCGAATACAAGGCAGATATTGCCCTTTCAACAACATCATACATGGCCGCACGCTGGCTTCCGGATGACAAAAAGGTGATCGAGAAACTAAAGGCGTCTTATTCCACGAATGTTACCTTCGATATCGAAGGCAATCCCATTGTACTTTTTGAAAGCCAGTATGCTTTGAACTCGGCTGTCGAAGCCGTTGGAGAGGAGAACCTGTTACAATTCAAAAAATGACCGGAAAAACCGGTACTATTTCGTTGCATTGCTGTAAGGATGAGCCGGGTTGCGGGTCTGATCTGTAAAACCGCGATTCATATCCCTGACAGATGTTACGACGGAACTGGTTTTTCTGGATGGAGGCCCTGCAGATTACTCCCGGTGAGCGAAGGGTGATGATCAGCCTGATGGGAGTCAATCTGATACTCATCGGGTTTGCCCTGTTCGGGCCGACCCGTACGATCTACGATGAGGAGTACTATCAGCCGGTAATTGAAGAATTCAGGCGATTGTCCGCAATGGATGAAGAGGAGCAGGATGCCCTGTTTGCCCGTTACAAGCCACCATTGGAAGATGAGGTTGACCCGAGGAGTTTATTGGGTGATTACCAAATCGCAGGTGAGGTACCGAAGATCCTTGCCGCCGGGCCTTCGGAGAAAAGTGACGATAACGGAGATCACCGAGTGGAAGAGCGACTGAATATTCAAACAGCAGGCCGGGATGAACTGATGTCCCTCTCTGGAATAGGGCCGGTTACGGCAGATCGGATTGTAAGGTATCGGCTTGACGAAGGGCCTTTTTCGGATCCGGATGATTTGCTAAACGTTTCGGGTATCGGCCCTGTTACGTTGGATAACATCCGGGAGCTTATATACGTTGAATAGACTCGGCTGGCTTTCGTATAATCAGAAGGGTGCTATTCTCCGGATGATCTGCATAAGCGGTTAACCCTCAAATAATAAAGTTCTAATGAGTATATCGATTCTATGGGTGGATGATGAAATCGAACAGCTGAAACCACTGATCCTGTTTTTGGAGAAAAAGGGATTCAAAGTCACACCTGTTACCAACGGGGAGGATGCCCTGTCACTGGTAGGAAAACAGCAGATCGACATTATTTTTCTGGACGAACAGATGCCGGGAATGGACGGCATCACCACATTGGGCGAGCTGAAAACCATTCAGCCGGGTATACCGGTGGTTATGATTACCAAAAGTGAAGAAGAGGAGATCATGGAGGATGCCATCGGCGGCAAGATTTCCGATTACCTCATTAAACCGGTGAATCCGAACCAGATACTCCTGACAGTAAAACGAATTCTGGACCGGCGGCGCATCAGGGATGAAAAGTCAGCACAATCGTATCTCCGCAGTTTCAATGAGATTACCATGCTGATTAACGAACAGCCTGAGTGGAACGACTGGATCACCATCTACCGGCGCCTTACCAACTGGCAGTTGGAGCTGAAAAGCTCGGAAGAGGGTCTCCAGCAGGTGTTGCAGGATCAGTTTGAGACAGCCAATGCGGAATTTGGGAAATTTGTCGAAAATGAATACTACGACTGGTTGCGAAGTTCCAGAAGTGATCGCCCCATGTTGTCTCCGGATCTGATAACAGAAGTGGTAATGCCGGTCATCGATGAAGGAAAAAGCACCTTTCTGTTTCTGATCGATTGCATGCGATATGACCAGTGGCTTGTATTTGAGCAGATGCTGGCCCCCTATTTTCAGATCGAAACCGACTTTTATTATTCGATCCTCCCGACAGCGACACCTTATTCCAGAAATGCCATTTTCTCAGGTTTGTATCCTTCCCAGATAGAGAAACACTATCCCAAGCTCTGGATGCAAAGCGATGAGAACGAGACCTCCCTGAATCAATATGAAGGAGAGTTGCTGACAGCGCTGTTCGAGCGGAAGAAGCGGGGGATCAAACCCAAATACGAGAAAATTCTTCAGACTGCTGAAGGGAAGAAAATTTCTGAAAAGATTATTAACTATACCCAGTCGGATTTTAGCGCGTTTGTAATCAATTTTGTCGATACCCTGGTGCACTCCCGCTCCGATTCGCCGGTACTGAAGGAGATTGCCCCCGATGTATCTGCATTCCGGGAGCTGACCCGGACCTGGTTTGCCCACTCATCGCTTTTCCAAATGCTGAAAAAACTCTCGGGTGAGGATGTGAACATCATTATTACAACCGACCACGGATCTATCCGGGCAATGCGTGATACCAAGGTACTGGGAGACCGCGACACGTCCACAAGTCTCCGGTACAAATACGGCCGGCATCTGAAATGCGACCGTAATTCCGCGATCTATATTGACCAACCAGCCGACTATTTTCTTCCAAGGGGTAAAATGAATACGAACTACATCATTGCCAAGGAAGATTACTATTTTGTCTACCCCACGAATTACAACAAGTTTCAAAACAAATATCGGGACTCCTTTCAGCATGGAGGAGCCTCTATGGAGGAGATGATTCTTCCACTTGCCCGATTGCAACCCAAATAGGAATAATCACTGATCTGGAAGGAGTGTAATTGCTGACCGTCCGGATATCATTCATTACTTAGTCCATCAGGAATAAACAACGTGTCATCGTCAGGCATAAAACAACTTGTTACAAAAATGGTATCCGGAAGTGTTGATGAAACGGTTGGTGCCGGGGAGCAGTTTGCTGACAAGCTGAAGCAGGGTGATGTCGTATTACTCAATGGAGACCTGGGAGCCGGGAAAACACATTTTGTAAAGGGGGTCGCCCGTTATTTCGGCATTCCGGAAGAGGAAGTGCAATCTCCCACATTTGCCCTGGTTCATGAATATTCCGGAAATATCCCGGTGTATCATCTGGATTGCTACCGTTTACAGGATCAGGCCCGTGCACTTGAAATCGGCCTGGAAGAGTATGTGGACGGTGACGGAATATGCCTGATTGAGTGGCCGGATGTAATCACTCCGCTTCTGCCGGGAACATACTGGATAATTGAAATCGAACATGTCAGCGAACATGAGCGTGAGATTTCGATTCATCAATCGGCCTGAATTTTGTATCTTGTTCCCTCTTTTTCATTATGGAAACAAAACGACTACCATATCGCATTGACCGGTTACCGGTAATACTTCCGTTTCATCGACGCGCCGTCAATGAACTGAATACCGGTGATCTGGTATACTATGGCCCGTGCCCGGAGTTTTACGGGATTGGCGAGGTGCTCAAGGTAGTTGAACGATACTGTATTGTGGATTTTCGCGGTACGGGTGAATACGGTATTCACAAGGATGCCTTTGAATCGAAATACCTGATCCCGATTCATAAACTGAACCTCTCCCATCTTTTGACAAACCTCAAATAGCGGCCGGCCGATACGTTTCGGTTTGATGCCGGCACAGGTGCTATGAGCGATTCCGCCCAAAGGACCAGAGTACCATCGCTGTCAGCAAGCCGGGATAGAATGGCTCCCAGCCCAGAAAGGCATAATGATACATATCCTCACCGGTGATGGTCCCCATGATCAGCCACAGCGCTGAAACCGTGCAGGGAATGATCAGTGCCGGGACCGCAAAAGCAGGTTTGAGGCGGAAGAATGGCAGATATATTCCGAGGATCGGGATAAGCAACCCGGGAATCAGTGTTGAACCGATTACGTACCAGAGGGTCAGAACACTGGGGTATATTGCAATGAGGAGGATGGCCAGTAGTACAGAAACAAGCATTGACCAACGGGTGATGGCCACACTTTTTTCCGGCCACCAATATTTGGCGATAAGGTCGCGCCCGAGTGTTTGTCCCGAGAGAAAAAGGGAACTGTCAAGGGTCGACATGATGGTCGCCAGTAGCGTGAGGATAAATAGACCGCTTAACCCAACCGGAAACAGGTAAGCGCCCAGCATGGGATAGACCAGCGCCGGGTTGGCAATCTCCCCGAGAATGACAAAGCCATAGAGCCCGGCAGTGACGGTGAACAGATCAAAGACAAACCAGAATCCAACAGAAACAAAAATGCCCCTTCTGGCAGTTGCCGGTGTTTTTGCCGCTGCTGCCCGCTGGTGGAAAGCGGGGTTCACAAATGTCCATAGTGCAATGAAAAACCAGACCAGAAGATATTGTACGCCGTGACCGCCAAGGGGCATGGTGTGAACTTCCGTCAATCGGTCTGTAAGCTGCATGGGCGATCCGGCATACCCATAGGCCATAATCAGCAGTAGTACAAACCCGAAATACATCAATACCACCTGAAAAACATCAGTACGTATGACTGCCTGGAATCCGGAAATACTTACATAGGCAACAGAAAAAAGCGAGGTTGCGGTGGCGAACAGGAGAATATTGGCATCAGAGCCGATCAGAAACTGAAACAGCAGGCCGAGCATCAGGATGTAGGGTGCCGGGCTGATCATAAAAAAAATGATAACCGCAGAGACCGCACCTGCTCGCGAAGTGTAGGTATCCGAGAGTGCTTCCGGAATGGTGAGGGCCTTGTTCTCACGGATTCGTCCTGCCAGAAATACGGCAAACAGAATGGCAAAAATATAATACGGCAACCCGAAGAGGACCCATTGTGATATTCCAAACTGATAACTGTATTCACCGACCCCGAGAATGCCACCATACCAGGTTGAAACCAGTGTAGCCACGAAAGCCGGCAGGGTGAGGGTCCGGCCGGATAACAGAAAATTACTTTCGGTTTCGTTTTTCTGCCGTTTGTAGAGGCTGAGTGCAACCAGTACGACAAAATAGGCGGCAATAATGGTAATATCTATCCAGTGCAAATCGTCCGGGTTTTAAAAAAGTTGATCGGTTAATGTCGTCATGAACAACAACGTGCCGGATGTGTGCTGTATACGGATATCACCGTCCTGGGTTTTGTTGGAAGATCCGTCGCGCCGCCCGTTTTCAAGGTCTTCATCATGTAACGGAAAAGTGAGGCCGAATGTCGTGATACCCGTTACCTTTCCGGAGAGCGGAAACAGGGAAACCAGATGATCCGGAGGCAACGAAATGGAAAAATCCTGAGGTAAAATGCGTGAATACAGCGTTTGATCAAAAAAAGCGAGCCGGTCAAAACGGTTGTTCATCTGCTGTAAAACCGAGAGGTTTTTCAGGGTATGGTCCAGGCGTCCGCCGGATGCACCGAGCACATCCACCCGCGTTGCGTTCATGGATGCGGCGTGATGAAGTGCCTTCTCCAGGTCGTTGGTCTCCTGATCGGGATCGTGTATCATCCGCCCCTGATAAGCCGCTTCTGTCCGGTAACTGTCAAGATCGCCGATGATCAGGTCGGCAGGGATCCCAAGCATGGAAGTTGTATTTCCAGCCCCATCAGTAGCAATGTAATAGTCGCACCGGGATAATAACTTTTCGAGCAAGAGCCTGGGGGGACTTTCCCCGTTGGCGAGGATCAGAATTCGCATGCTGCCATTTGGATGGGAGATTGAAGTTTTGAAAAGATGTCAGAAAACGTGATAATATGCAGGTGATTGCATCCAAAACAAAATAAACAAGATGATAAAGAAATTTGCGGAAGAGTTGGCAGGACATAAAAAGCCGGGCTTGATCTCACATATCAGTCCGGATGGTGATGCTATTGGCTCACAATTGGCGCTGTTTCATTGGTTCAGACAGAGAAAGATCGATGCCGTTATGTTCAACGATGACCCGGTCCCGTCTAACCTTACATGGCTGAAGCAGCATGAGCACATTCAGGTCCCGGAACAGGATCAACTGGATCAATGTGACTGTATTATTTTTGTGGACGGCAACCATCCCTCCCGGTTCGGTAAGAGTGCGCCGTTTTTGGAAGCAACAGACAAACCGCTCTATCTCATCGATCACCATCTGGAACCGCCAAAGGAGCTCTTCCGGAACATGTGGTGGGATCACTCCGCAAGCTCTACGGCTTACCTGGTTTATGAACTTTTTGCTGAAACCGGTCTTGAACAGATAGACAAAGATGTTGCCGAAGCACTCTATTGTGGCATTGTAACCGACACCGGATCGTTCCGCTTTGATTCGGTTACCGCCGAAACACACTTTGCAATCGGCAAAATCATTGAAACCGGTGGCATCAAACCATCCGATATTCATGCTCAAATCTATGATGATAAAAATCTGGATCAGTACCACCTTCTTGGAATGGCGTTAAATAATATTGAGCTCTATTGCGGCGACCGGGTGGCGACAACACATGTAACCGAGGATATGCTGACGAAAACAGGCTGTACAGCAGAAGATATTGAGGGGTTTGTAAACTATCCGTTAAGTATCAAGGGCGTTGTCGTGTCGATGATCTTTCACGAACGTGAAGGACGCGTAAAAGTCAGCCTTCGTGGAAAATCGGTGATGGATTTGAATCAGATTGCACGGAAATTTAATGGTGGCGGACATTTCAACGCCGCAGGAGCCTGGCATTCCGGACCGATTTCTAAAGCCAAAGAAGATCTGGTTTCGGCTCTTGCCGACATGTTTTGATAAAAGACCCCATAACGCTATGTGTATTTTCCAACCAGAAATGAATCGTAAACCAAACAGGTGACCACCATGAAGATGTGCCTTCTTTTAATCATTGCATTGTTTTTTTCAGGATGCGGGAATGGATCCGAAGCCGATGAACCGTTTGAGGAACGTGCCCGGGATCTGGGATTTATTGAAGTGATGGATGATGAGTTGGAACAGATCCTGAATGTCGATGCCGTACCGGAAATTATTGGCGACGGTTTTGAGTGGTCGGAAGGACCGGTTTGGGTCGAAGAGTACCAATTCCTCCTTTTTTCGGATGTACCGGAAAACAGAATCTATAAATGGACCGAAAGTGACGGTATTTCGGTGTACCTGGAGCCGTCAGGATATACCGGTACCACTGGACAGGAGGGGTCGAACGGTTTGATCATTGGCAACGACGGGAGCCTGCTCCTCTGCCAGCATGGGGATCACAGTATCGCACGCATGGAGGCACCCCTGGATGACCCCCGGCCCGAGTTTTTCATTATCGCTGATCAGTACGAAGGAAATCGGTTCAACAGCCCGAATGACCTGGTGCAGCACAGTAGCGGGGATATCTATATGACCGACCCGCCGTACGGACTGGAAGGGTATGCGGACGATCCGGCCCGTGAACTTGATTACCAGGGAGTCTTCCGGATTGATACCGACGGCACGGTCCATCTGCAGACCGATGAGCTGACCCGGCCCAACGGACTCGCTTTTACACCCGACGAACAGCAGCTCTATGTCGCTAACTCGGATCCGCGACAGGCTATTTGGATGGTCTATGATGTCGGCGATGACGGAAACATTTCCAATGGCCGTCTGTTTTATGACGCGACCGACAAGGTGGGGGATGAGCCGGGCTTGCCGGACGGTATGAAAGTAACATCCGACGGATACCTATTTGCCACCGGCCCCGGAGGAGTCTGGATTTTCACACCGGAAGGGGGGTTGCTCGGAAAAATTAAAACCGGTGAGTTTATTTCGAATCTGGCCTTTGATGAAGATGAGCAGACCCTGTATATGACCGCGGACTCCTATTTGTTGCGATTGGAACTGTGATTGGCCTGTCCCATATCCATTGAAAACCGGCTTATTCTTGTTTTTTTAGCTTTTTAAGCTCTTCAGCCATCACTTTCTGGTGATAGGGAGTAGCCCAGAACCGGGCGAATTGCTCCAGTTCTCGCTGCAGTGATTCGTTTCTGGGGCTTTGCAGCGCAAAACGTGTACTCTGTTTGAGCTCCTCGATCAGGTCGGGGTTGATTCGTGATAATTCCAGGGCCCATTCCCAGGTGTTTCTGCGGAGTTCCGAGGTGATGGAGAGTTTGTTGATCAGGCCGGTGCTCAGAGCCTCTTCGGAACTGATGGTCTGATTGCTTCCCAGCCACTCCAGCGCACGCGATCGTCCGACCCGCTCAACCAGCCGTGTGATGCCGCCCCATCCGGGAGGAACCCCAAACCGGGCCTGGGTGAAGGCAAATCCCGCCGTTTTACTTGCGATGGCAAAATCAAAGGCAAGCAGCAGTTCACAGCCGCCGCCCTGAACTTCACCGTTAACACACGCCATGGTCCAGAATCGGTTGTTTTCAAGCCGTTCCAGAATACCGGCCATTCTTTCAGCCATTTGCCGGCTCTGTTCCTCGGTCTTCAGGTTGGCGAACGCTTTGATGTTCTGGCCGGAGGCAAAATACTGATGCCCGGATCCGCTAAGCACAAAAACCCGGATGTTGCCGTTATTTTCGATTTCACCGAGTAGTTTCTCCAGCTCATCCATGACGGCAAAATCGATGGCATTGTTGGATTCCGGACGGTTTATTTCGGCCCAATATATATGTTTTTTCTTTTTTACTTCTACAACGGCCACAATGACGGGATTAGAGGGTTATGGGAACATTTTTGAGTTGCAACCGGGTTAGGCCGATACTTCATCATCAATCCATTTGAGGTAGTCATCATTACCCATTACAATGGGAAAGGCGATGATGCACGGGCAATCATAACTGTGAAGTTCCTTGACACGTTTTTCAAGAAGAGGAAAAGCCGAAACCGTTGTTTTGGCAATCAGAACGACCTCCTGTTCTTTCTGGACGGCGTTCTCCCAGTGGAAAAGTGCAGACATGTTGTCCAGAATATTGGTACAAGCTACAAGGTGTTCCGAAATAATGGTTTCACTTATGGATTCCGCTTCGTTTCGGTCTGAAGCGGTAATGTAAACGAATACATGTTTCATAACCCGATGATATAACCGTTCCGTAAGATGAATTTACGTCCATTCCGGACCAAATGTAATCAATCACCAGCTAATAGAAAAATGAAGAGGTCCATAAAATGGAGACCAATCCTCTTGCGTTGAAAAAACATGATATTTTCAGTATATTAAAAGGCTAATTTCCAAAGAATGACCTGTTTGGTAATTTACAATCCGGCGGGTAACATCGATATTGCCATTGACACAACTGCGAGAGTGGTGAAATTGGTAGACACGCCAGATTTAGGATCTGGTGCCGAAAGGCTTGGGGGTTCGAGTCCCCCCTCTCGTACAGAATGACAGGCCTGGCCAGGTAATGAAATCATGCGAACGCGGCCCGGTCGATGATGATTTATATGAACCCCAAAAAGAAGTTACGTGAATATATCCGTTGAAGATAAAACGAAAGTAGATAAAGTCCTCACCATATCGGCTACAAAAGAAGAGCTGGAGCCGCGGTTTCAAAAAGCATACAAAGAGTACCGCAAAAAGATCAATATGCCCGGTTTTCGTCCAGGACAAGCTCCTGTTTCGATTGTAAAAAAACGGTTTGGCAAGGAGATTGAATCCGAAGAGATCAATAATTATATCCAGGAGGTATTCCGTGATGAGGTTGTGCCGAAGTACGATCCCGTAGGTGAGCCGCAATTTGAGGATATGAAATGGGAAAATGGCGAGCTGGAAGTAAAAATCGGCATCGGAGTCAAACCCGAATTTGAAATCAAGGAGCTCTCCTCGTTCACCATCGACAAGATGGTGCATGATGTCGACGACGATGAAGTTGAGGAAGAGGTGCAGCAGAGCCTGAAACGGGCCGGCTCATGGAAAGAGACGGATGAACCGGTTCATGAAAAAAGCCGGGTGACCGTAGATGCGGTACCGGTTGACAAGAAAGGTGCGCTTCAGGAAGAAGAGAAGGACGCCGATAAAGAACTGGACCTCAGTGATGATCAAAACAAGGAGTTCCGGGATGCCCTGAAAGGCGCAAAAGCCGGCGATATGGTTACCGTATCCCTTGGTGAAGGCGAAGATCAGGAGTCCTTTCAGCTAACAGTAAAGAAAGTGATGGATCTTGAGATACCGGAGCTTGACGAAGCGTTTGTAAAACAGGCCACAAACGGCGAAGTAACGAGTGTTGAAGATTACCGCAGCAGAATTAAAAGTCAGATCCAGAACTATCTGGACCAGGTATCCGGTGATATGGTCAAACAGGAGATTATGGATGCATTAATTGATGCCCATCCCGATATTGAGGTGCCGGATGTCGTGCTTGGTAAATTCCAGGAGGCGCTTGTGGACCGGTTAAAACAGCAGCAGCAGGGCCAGCCGCTGCCCGA
>SLLW01000163.1 GCA_007133875.1 Balneolales bacterium
AGATCACTTGCATCGTCTTTGGGATAGAACGGCGGGCCTTCCGGCATCCGTGCTTTTACCAAATCCACAAGGTGATCCACTGCTGTCCCGTCAAGTGCGGAAATAGCCAAACGATCGACATAATCATAATGATCATCCCAGCTTTGGGAAACCACCGGAATACGGTCTGATGCAAGCATATCGATTTTATTAACCACCAGCATCACCGGTAAAGCCAGTTCCCGGAGGGTCTCAAAAACCACATCATCCGAAACGGGCATGTGTCCGCCATCCACAATGTGCAGCAGAAGATCGGCGTCGGCCCGCAACCGGTGAACCTGATCCATCATCCGCTCCTGCAATAAATAGCTGGGCTGAATTATTCCGGGGGTATCCAGGAATACAATCTGCGAGTCATCATCCGAGTAAAATCCCTGGATCCGGTGCCGGGTCGTCTGTGCTTTCGGGGTGATGATGGAGAGTTTTTGTCCGAGCAGGCGGTTAAACAGGGTCGATTTGCCGGCATTCGGACGTCCGATAATACCGACATAACCGGAACGGTGGGATTTGGTTTGTTGGGAATCCATGTAACTGTAGTTAACCGGCAATGATATCGGCCATGTGCCGAACGGTGTTTTCGAGCCCGCGGAACAGCGCATCAGCGATGAGGGCATGTCCGATACTGATATCTTGTAAGTGTGGCACCTGATCAAGAAACGGATGGATATTTTCGAAATTGAGGCCATGTCCCGCATTTACCCGCATGCCCAAAGAGTGCACCTGCACAGCGGCATCACGAAGCCGCTCCAGTTCCAGCCGCGATGTCTGCGGGTCGGTGGCGTTGGCATAGGTACCGGTGTGTAATTCCACCGCTTCGGCTCCCAACTCAGCCGCTATGGCGATGTCCTCGGGAACTGGATCGATGAACAGGCTGATGCCGACTCCGGCTTCTTTCAATGGCGGGAAGACGCGGGACCGGAAATCCTCCTTAACCCGCTTCATATCAAGCCCGCCTTCGGTGGTCAGCTCTTCCCGGTTTTCCGGAACCAGTGTTGCATAATCGGCTTTCATTCGGCTGCAAATCGTAATCATCTCATCAGAGGGGGCCATTTCAAAATCAAAAATACCCCGAACCACCTCCCGGAGACGGAGGACATCATCGTCGCGAATATGGCGACGGTCTTCTCTCAGATGAAACACAATGCCCGCAGCGCCTGCGTTCTCTGCAACTTCCGCGGCCCTGACCGGATCCGGAACATGCTCACCTCTTGCATTTCGAAGTGTTGCGACGTGATCAATATTAACTAACAGCTGTCTCATGTTTTACGCTAATCTGCCCGATTTTTTTTATGATAAATAAAACCCTGAACATCCGCCGGAAATGACTATTACGGATATTCGTTGTAATTTACGAACTTGCACACAGAATTGAAGCTAAAGAATTTATGAAAGTCATTGAGCACTATCGCAAGGCCACCGATCCGCTGATCTCCTTTGAGATTATTCCACCAAAACGCGGAGGATCGGTATCGCGTGTATTTGAGACTCTGGATGGCCTGCAGAAGTACCGGCCGCCATTCATCGATGTTACTTCACACGCTGCCGAAGCCTATTATGAAGAGTTTCCGGATGGGTCTGTAAAACGTCACATACGGCGCAAGCGTCCGGGCACTATTGGCTTATGCGCTGCAATCAAGCATCGGTATAATGTAGATCCGGTTCCGCACCTGATATGCAAGGGATTCACTGCAGAGGAGACCGAAGATGCCCTGATTGAGCTCCATTATCTGGGAATTGAAAATGTCCTGGCCATTCGCGGAGATGACAACGGATTTGAAAAACCGGGACGGATGGAGAAAGGTATCAACGAATACGCCATCGACCTGGTCAGGCAAATAAAACGAATGAACAGCGGTGTCTATCTGGAGAAGCTGGTTAATGCCGAAGCAAGCGATTTCTGTATCGGTGTCGGTGGATATCCGGAAAAGCACATCCAGGCACCCAACCTGGCGTACGATATTGCCCGTCTGAAGGAGAAAGTGGAAGCCGGTGCCGACTATATCGTAACCCAGATGTTTTTTAACAATGCCTCCTTTTTCCGGTTTGTGGAAAAATGCCGGGAAGCCGGAATCGGCGTCCCTATTATTCCGGGTTTAAAGATTTTGACGACTCCCGGGCACCTGACACTCCTGCCGCAATTTTTCCACCTCACTATTCCAGAGGAACTGACCCGCGAGGTCGGAACCAATCCGGATCACGCCCTGGACCTGGGCGTGGAGTGGGCTGTCAAACAGTGCAGGGAGTTGCTGGATTACGGTGTCCCGGGCCTTCATTTTTATGTGATGGGAAATCCTGCTCCGGCCATCCGGGTGATCGATCAGCTTGATGTTGTTCCCACCACATCTTCAACCTGACACGACCGAAAACCATAGAAAACCCGACGCACTTGAAAATCAGGAACCCAGGCATATTCCCGCTGTTATGTGTTTTTTTCGGCAGCTGGCTTGTAGCATCCTGTGCATCAACGGGTAGTGTCCAGGATCCTGAAGTCCGTTTGATCCAACAGTTTCAGCATTGGGAGG
>SLLW01000161.1 GCA_007133875.1 Balneolales bacterium
ACGGCTTTGGCACTGATTTTTTTGAACCTTTGTTTGCAAAATTGGTATTATTCGTAGTAAGTTTGTCGTTATTGACAATCGTAGGAATTTTAGAGCGGCGCAACCGTTTTCAGATGTAACGGTTGATATATCTATTACAGGTACCGGCCACTGTTAAAAAAAAATTTATTAGAGCTAGTATTTACTCTATTCTCATAACTTCATTAAGCACCAGATTATATTATTATGGGTAAGTTCGGGATTTATGTCGACGCGGTAAGTGTCACTATGAATGGTGGTTACGGTCTCCGGTACGATATACTCAGAAAATTCGCGGGAAGAGATGCAAGTCAGGCTTCCCGCCTGAATGTGTATCTCGCCTACGACCGGAGCCGGGCCAGAGAAGATGACAGTTACCAGGCCAAAACGGCCCGGTTTTGCGAAGTACTTCGGGATTTCCAGTACAAGGTCATCGAACGTCCGGTTGACCGCCTCATTGATCCCGACACCGGCGAAGTGGTTTCGCAGGGTGCCGTGGACATTGACATGGCCGTGGACATCATGTCACAGGCCCGTGAGATGGACCGGTTGGTTCTGCTCACACACAATGAAAAGTTTGTACGGCTCGTCAATGCGATGCAGGATAACGGCTGCCGTGTGGAGCTGATCGGTTTTGACAATATGGATGGCGCCCTGAAACGCCAGGTAGATCTTTTTGTCTCCGGATATGTGATTCCCGGCCTGCTTCCGGTCAAGTCGCCCTACGAATGGGGCACCGTCGGCTCACGGGTTCGCGGGGTCTGCTACGACTTCTCACACAGCGACGGGTACGGATTTATGCGGTATCTCGCCAAAATAAATGACAAGCTCTGGATCACCGACTCGCGTTCTCCGGACTCCCCCTACTGCACCGTATTTGCCCATGTTTCGCAATTTGAGGCCGATTTCGATACCAGTTTTCTGCCCAGCAGAGAGCTTATTTTTGAATTTGACCTTGTGGAAAACGACAAGGGACTTGTGGCACAGAATATCGTACTGATCTCGGCGCCCTGATTTTCAACGCGCTGATTCAGAGGCAGTTTCACCGGCAGGTTGCGAGTCTGCATCATCTGTCAGTACCACCACTTTCAGTTTCACCAGGGGTATAAAAAAAGCCCTGGCGGCACGTAACCGTCAGGGCTTTTTTATTTTCGGATGATGGATTTTCAGGCCATTGTTCCGGCCCGGAAATCCGATCCACAGATATCAGCTATCAGGCAAGACGGCTGAGATCTTCCAGGCCTTTTTTGACATGATCGGCCGAAGTATTCAGCAATGCCTGCTCTTCTTCGTTAAGATCGATCTCGATGATCTCTTTCACACCGCCTTTGCCCAGACGTACGGGTACGCCGACATAGAGGTCTTTGAGGCCAAATTCACCATCAAGATATGCCGCGCAAGGAAAGACACGGTTCTGGTCGAGTGCAATAGCCTCCACCATCTGTGCTGCCGCGGCACCCGGAGCATACCAGGCAGATGTGCCCATCAGAGCGACCAGCTCGCCGCCACCCGCTTTGGTCCGCTCGATAATCTCATCCAGCTTCTCTTTGCCGATGAAATGCGTTACCGGAATACCGGAAACGGTGGTGTAGCGGGGAAGAGGCACCATGGAGTCACCGTGTCCGCCCAGAATCAGAGCCTGGATGTCTTTCGGGGAGAGGTTCAGCTCCTCGGCCAGGAATGCGCGGTAGCGGGCGGTATCGAGGATACCGGCCATACCGACAACTTTGCTGGCAGGCAGACCGCTCTCTTTCCATGCAACATAGGTCATCAGGTCAAGCGGATTTGATACAACCACAATAATGGTGTCGGGCGAATGTGCAACAAGTTTTTTTGTAACATCCTTTACAATATTCATGTTGGCACTGAGCAAATCGTCACGGCTCATGCCCGGACGGCGCGGCAAACCGGCCGTGATCACGCAGATATCGGAGTTGGCCGTGTCGGCATAGTCGACCGTACCTTTAACACGGGTATCAAAATTGAAGATGGGTGATGTTTGCCACTGATCCAGTGCCCGCCCTTTCGAGGGGAAGAAGGATTTATCGTCTTTTTTAATTTCGAGGTCAACAGCAACTACTTCTTTTGCAAAGTCTCTTTGAGCAATCGTGAGGGCAACCGTCGATCCGACGTTTCCTCCGGCTCCAACTACAGTAATTTTCATAATAACGTTAGGTTTTATGTTTGAGGTTTTGATTGTTGAAATACTTTCAGTTTTTATCACGGACATCAGCTCCCCACATCAGTTTGCTGCGCAGGGTTTCAAAATAGCTCTGTCCTGATAGTTTGATCAGTTGAATATCCTGATCGGATTGACGGATATTTACAACGGGGGATTGACCGGGCAGCTCATGGTTATTTCCGTCACCGGAAAACAACACTTCCTGGTCAATCGGTTCTACTTTTATCGTCAAACTTTTTTGTGACGGCAGGACCAGAGGTCGTGTCGTCAATGTGTGTGGACTGATCGGTGTGAGAACCATGACATGGGTCTGCGGTACTACAATCGGTCCGCCGGTAGAGAGGTTATACGCTGTTGATCCGGTCGGTGAGGATACGATTATACCGTCGGCCCAATAGCGGTTGATGAACGCCCCGTCATACTCGGCAGTGAGGGTAATCATCGAAACCGTCCCTTTCCGCGAAAACACAAATTCGTTAAGCGCATAGTGAATTTCACCGTTGCTGAATTCGGCCTGGATGAAGTTTCGTTTATCCAGTTCGTAAGTCCCGTTTTTTATCGCTTGCAAAGCCGTTTCCATACTCTGCCGCTGGATATTGGCCAGAAACCCGAGCTTGCCGCTGTTGATGCCGAGTAACGGATGTCCGACCGTCCGAACAAGGTCTGCAGCTCTGAGAATGGTCCCGTCACCACCAACGGCAACGGTAATCTCGCCCTGTATCAGTGTCTCATGGTCGGTATCATGCAGATGCAGATGCGACGGGCAGGCATCACCAGGAAACTGGTTGTACGTATGCCTGTTGATGTGGAGTGTGAATCCCATATTACCGGCAAGTGTCATGAACTCTCTTATAGCAGAGACGGCTGAAGGGTTGCCGGGATTAATTAATAATGAGAGGTTCATGCCGGGAAGGATAATGGTTTCTAAAGCTCTTCAATATAGGCAAAAAAGTGGCCATTTAAAAGGAAGAACGGAGCTTTAGTCTCTCCCGGCAGAATGCATTACACTGGTTTCGGCATCCGGAACCCGGACGTGGTTCAGGTCAATCCACCAGGGCAAACTGTTCGTAAGAATGCCATCGACATCCTGATTATGAAGCAGATATCGGTAACTTTCAATACGCATGATTTCCTGTGGTTGACGCTCATGCACCTCGCCTGGAACAAGTGTGTTGAGATAGTCCAGATAAAGGAAAATATCACGGCTGAATACGCGGCGCTGCATGAGTTCAATCTGAAGGTTTCTGTCCATGAGGCTGTTCATACTGGCACTCAGAACCCGGGGCAGCTGATCCTGGTTGAACGCAAATCTCATTTGCCGGTCGCTGTTATCGCCGAACCGGTTGTATACCCGTCCGATATTGGATTGGGTGTACTCTTCTTCCTTATAGGTAACCTCCAGCGCCGGTTGTTGCAGCATTGCCCGGAGTGTGTCGGCATTGATATTCCGGATAACCGATGCTGCATCTGATCTTCCAAGGCCGAACCGGTTATCGGCATTGTAACGCAGTACGATGGGATCCGGATTCGGACGGCCTATCAATCGGTACATCCCCTCCAATTCACTTGCCAGTTCGTTATCATCATTTACCAGGGTGTGGATACTAAGCGGGCCAAGATCGAGTATGATATTCAGCCGCTCTCTGGTGAAGTGGGAGTAGAGGCTCGTTTCATCCTGGGTCGCAAGCAGTTCTACACGGTGAGCCCGTGGAAGTTGCCGGCCATCGGCATCTTGGCGGTTGTAGGATTCGTTCCGTAAAAAAATATGGATGCTGTCCCCGACCGATGACTCATATTTGAATGGGCCGGTACCCACGGCGTGGTTGTGCAGCCCGCTGTCCCGGAAACGAAAGGGTTCGGAAGGGTAGATCACCGCATACGGGGTCGCCAGTTTTTCAAGAAACTTGCTGTCGGGTTCAATCAGTTCAAATATGACGGTGGAGTCGTTTTGAGCCCGGATACCGGAAATTCGGTTGATTTCGCGGTCAGCATCAAAAAACAGCTCGCGCTGTTCCCGGTTGTAGGCTTCGAACCCACGGATACTGTTTGTGAACAGCCCGGCGGCGTGTGTCGGGACATCCCGTGATGCCATGCGCTCGAACACGCTCACGACATCACGGCTGTTGACGCGTCTTCCCCGCCCCTGCGAGAAACTTTCGTCATCGTGGAAGAAGAGATTATTCCGCAGATAAAAGGTGTAGCGAAGTGAGTCGTCGGATACCTCCCAACGCCGTGCTGCTGCCGTTTCCACCCGGTCATCTTCGTTAAAACGGACCAGGCCCTCGTAGGTTATCATAATAGCCCGTTTGGTGGCCGTATTTTCGGCAAAAAGCGGGTCAAAACTCCGGATCCTGTTAAGTTCGCCGATTTTCAATACACGAAACTCCTCCTCTTCCTGCTCTACATCCTCGCGGTCTTCTGCCACCCGGGCCTCGCGGTCAACAACAATAGTCTCGGTACTGGGGCCGCATGAGGCTAAAAACAGCACAGAAAAGAGCAACAGCAGCAATGCCGGTTGCCGGGAGATAGCGGGAAAATGCAGGGTTCTGCAGCATCCGAAGATGTTACGGAGAGGATGGCGCTGCTTTCCGGGTGAAACGGTAATGCCGGAGTTATTCGCCACTATCTGATGATCAGTCTGTCTGGTTGTGTTGGAGTTAAGTGACATAAGCGTAATACCGGAACAAAGTTACTTGCCGCCCTTCAGCCCCTTAAGCCCTTTTGCTGCTTTTTGGCTCAATAAATTTACTTCATGGGATCGGACGCGGCTGTTTTTTTTATGATGGCGTTTTAATCCTGCCGCAATCAGCTCTTCCAGCAATTGGTCGAACGGAACCTCTGTGGCCTCCCAGAGATAAAATGAAAACGATCCGGGTATGGTATTAATTTCATTAAAAAAGATATCACCGGATTCGGCATGACACAAAAAGTCGAGCCGGGCGACCCCGGAACAACCGAGCTGATTGAATACCGTACGGGAATATTCCTGAATCTGTTGTCTCATATTTTCAGAAATGGGGGCCGGGATTTTGCGACTGGCCGATGCCATGCCTTTTCCGCTGTTGTCCCCCTGCATGTATTTGTCTTCAAAGGAGAGCAGCTCTTCTCTTCCGAGGGGTTGTTCGCATACGCTCACTTTCAGATGGTCACGGTCACCCAGCACCGAACAGTTGATTTCTGTCAGCGGATGGACCGCCTTCTCGACCAGCAGGCCGGTATCAAAACGGAAAGATTCCTCAATCGCATCGGTCAGCTCCCGGCGATCAGACACCCGGTGGACGCCGATGCTGCTTCCAAGGGTCACTGGTTTGACATAAAGCGGGTAGCCCAATTTTTCGCAATTAGCGGTCAGACGGTCCTGTGCTTCAATCCAAACATCCTCCCGGATCCAGACATCATCCACCACCGGAACTCCGATTTGCCTGCAAAGTTCTTTGGCCAGCCGTTTATCCATCCCCAGAGCTGATGAGGTAACATCGGAACCGGTATAGGGGATGTTGTAGGTTTCACATAGCCCCTGGAATGCGCCGTTTTCCCCTTCGGCCCCGTGAAAAGCACAAAGGAGGGCATCGATACGAAATTGTTGGGGCCGGGCGAGCCAACCGGAGGGATCGGCTACCAATTGTGAAACGCCGTTATCACCGATCACGAAATGGCAGGGCACTCCCTGATCTTCTGCGACACGGATCTCTTTATATGATTCCAGATCCAGCAAATGGTTGCCGGTCAGCCACCGGCCGTTTTTGGTGACGTAGAGCGGTACCAGGGTCCAGCTGCTCTCTTTAAGTGCCGATGCCGCCTGGATGGCTGTCAGAACCGATACTTCATGTTCCGGAGAGTTCCCTCCGAATGCGATAACCAGATTTTTTTGCTGCATTTCCGGGTGTGGTTGACTGATACAAGTTACATGGTACTTCCTGCAGCGTTCCGGCGGAACCGGCTGTGATGCACCGGAAGCTATCGGCTAAGATAGAGATTCTTGAACTCAAACGGTTTCCGGAAATGTTCATCTTTGAAGTCTTTGAGAAAGTAGATGGTCTCGCCTGTCGACTTCATTTCGGGCCCGAGCTCTTTTTTAACTTCCGGGAATTTGTCGAAGGGGAACACCGGTTCTTTGATGGCATAAAACTCCAGACTTGAAGAGAGGTCGAATTCGCTCAGTTTCGCACCGAGCATGACCTTCACGCCGATATCAGCTTCCGGCCTGCCGGTGGCCTTGGCGACAAACGGGATCGTCCGGGTAGCACGAGGATTGGCTTCTATGACAAACACTTCCGATCCTTTCACCGCGTATTGTACATTAATGAATCCCCGCACATTCAGCGCTTTTGCAATTTTAAGCTGATACTCTTTCATGGTTTCGATGACCCGGTCATCAAGCGAATACGGCGGCAGCACGGCGGTCGAATCGCCCGAGTGAACGCCGGCCGGCTCCAGATGCTGCATGATGCCGCAGATATGGAGCTGTTCACCGTCATAAATCGAGTCGAAATCCACCTCAATGGCATTTTCCAGGAAGTGGTCAATCAGAAATTCGTTTTCGGGATGGGTTTTGAGCAGGGTCCGGACGTGGTCATCCAGTTCGCTCTCTTTCACAGCGATACACATGCCTTGTCCGCCAAGGACATAGCTTGGCCGCAGCAGAACCGGGTAATCAATCCGTTTGGCGATGTCGGCTGCCTCTTTAGCGGTGAAGGCGGTGCCGTAGGCGGGGAACGGAATATTCAGGCTCAGGAGCGTCTCGGAAAATTTCCCTCGGTCTTCGGCCAGATCCATCATTTCAAATGGAGTGCCGAAAATGCGGACATTATTCGCCGTAAGTTGCTTGGCCAGTTTGAGAGCGGTCTGTCCGCCAACCTGCAGGATCACCCCTTCCGGTTTTTCGTGTTCTATGATGTTGAACACATGCTCCCAGTAGACCGGCTCGAAATAGAGTTTGTCAGCAATATCAAAGTCGGTTGAGACGGTTTCGGGGTTACAGTTAACCATGATCGTCTCGTATCCCATCTCTTTGGATGCCAGGACCGCATGAACACAAGAGTAGTCAAATTCAATGCCCTGCCCGATCCGGTTCGGGCCGCTTCCCAGGATCATCACCTTTTTGCGATCGCTGACTTCGCTCTCATTTTCATCATCATAGCAGGAGTAATAATAGGGCGTTGATGCCGGAAATTCGCCGGCACAGGTATCCACCATCTTGAAGACCGCTTTGATCCCCATCTCCTCGCGTTTATTCCGGACCTGCAGTTCGGTGATATTCTCCACATCACTTTGACTCAGCAGCCATGCAACCTGTTTGTCGGAAAAGCCGGCCTGTTTGAGTTCACGCATGTCATCTTTTTGGATGGAATAGAGCGTCTGGCCTTCGGTTCGGTTTTCCAGGCTCACCATATAGCGGATGTTATCCAGGAACCAGGGGTCGATTTTCGTAATGTCGTGAACCTCTTCGGTGCTGGTTCCGAGCTTGAAAGCGTTGCGGATTTGAAGACTGCGGTCCCAGTAGGGCTTAAGCAACCGTTTACGTACCTCTTCACGGTTGATCTCTTCGTACCCGTCGGCACCGAGACCGCCGCGGCCGATCTCCAGCGACTGCCACGCCTTATTAAGCGCTTCGGGAAATGTGCGGCCGATAGACATCACCTCGCCGACGGCTTTCATCTGGGTTGTCAGCTCCTCATCAACTCCCGGGAATTTTTCAAAATTGAACCTCGGTACCTTGACCACCACATAATCCAGGGAAGGCTCAAAGCAGGCCGATGTGGTTTTTGTGATCTGGTTTTCCAGCTCATCAAGGTTGTAGCCCACCGCCAGTTTGGAGGCGATTTTGGCAATCGGATACCCGGTGGCTTTGGATGCGAGTGCTGATGAACGGCTCACTCTGGGGTTGATTTCGATGGCGACAATCCGGTCGGTGCCCGGTTCCATGCCGAACTGGACGTTGCAGCCTCCGGCAAAAGTACCGATAGATCGCATCATTTTAATGGCCGCATCCCGGAGAAGCTGGTACTGTTTGTCGGTGAGTGTCTGTGACGGGGCGACCGTGACCGAGTCACCGGTGTGTACGCCCATCGGGTCAAAGTTCTCGATCGAACAGATGATCACCACATTGTCGTTGCTGTCCCGGAGCAGCTCCAGCTCAAATTCCTTCCAGCCGACGACAGCCTCCTCCAGCAGGATTTCGTGGACGGGGCTTAATTCAAGGCCTCGCAGTACTTTTTTCTCAAACTCGGATTCGTTCCAGATAATCCCGCCACCGGATCCGCCAAGGGTATAGGAGGGACGGATTACCAGCGGAAGTCCGCCCAGTTCCTGCAAAATCTCCTTGGCATCGAGCAGCGATTTTGCCGTGCGGCTTTTGCACTGGTCAATGCCGATATCCTCAATCATGTCCCGGAACTGCTGGCGATCCTCGGTGATGTCAATCGCTTCGATATCGACTCCGATAATATCGATTCCGTTCTCCTTCCAGAACCCTTCGTGATGAAGGTCACGGGCGAGGTTCAGTGCCGTTTGACCACCCATGGTCGGTAGGACGGCATCGGGCTTCTCGATTTCGACAATCTCCCTGATCGAGTCGGTCGTCAGTGGCTTCAGGTAGATCGCATCAGCCATAATCGGATCCGTCATGATCGTGGCCGGGTTTGAGTTGATGAGAACAACCCGGTAGCCCTCTTCCCGCAGTGAGCGGCAGGCCTGGGTTCCCGAATAGTCAAATTCACAGGCCTGACCGATAACAATCGGTCCGGAGCCTATGAGAAGAATGGTGTTGATGTCGGTTCTTTTAGGCATGTTCAGGTGGTACCGTTTTGTTCTTTATGGGTTAAAATGCGCTGGATGAATTCGTCAAACAGATACGATGAGTCGTGCGGGCCGGGGGAAGCCTCGGGGTGATACTGCACGCTGAATCCGTTGAAACGTTTGAAATCGAGGCCCTCAAGTGTGCCGTCGTTCAAATTGCGGTGGGTGATTTCCGCCACATCGGAAGAAATGGTGTCCGGATCAAGGGCAAAACCGTGGTTCTGTGTGGTAATTTCAACCTGACCCTGTCGGAGGTTTTTCACCGGCTGATTTGCACCCCGGTGTCCAACGAACATCTTCATTACCTTGATGCCCTCGGTCATGGCCATGAGTTGATGGCCGAGACAGATCCCGAATATCGGTTTACCGGTCTCTTTGGCTTTTTTGACGGTTTCCAGTGCATAGTCCATGGGGTTGGGATCCCCGGGTCCGTTTGAGAAAAAGAAAGCATCGGGACCCCACTCCATAATCGTTTCAAAATCTGACTTCGCCGGATAAATACGAACCATACAGCCTCGCTGGACGAAGTTGTTTACGATGTTGTTCTTGATGCCGTAGTCCAGCGCTGCAATTTTGATCAGTGCCGGTTTGTTCGGTTTATCCGTGTTGCCATCCTGACCTGATCCGGCAGCACCCGGGTTTGTGGTCGTTTCGGCCGAGGCGGCTGTTACCTGGGGCTCGGCTTTGGTAAGTGACGGACGGTAGAATTCGTGCTCTCCCGGTTTGATGGTTCTCGGCTCCTCCCGGGATACCTTGCTTGCCAGTTCCAGTCCAACCATGGAGGGCCACTCACGGGCTTGTTGCACCAGGGCTTCCTCATCCTCATTGTCACTGGAAATGATGGCATTTAAAACTCCTTTTTCGCGGATGTGGCGCACCAGCCGGCGGGTGTCCACACCGGTTATTCCGATGATCCGGTTACGTTTCAGGTACTCATTAAGATCCCCGTCGGCCATCGTGTTGCTGTAGTGATGGGAGAAAGAACGGACGATCAATCCTGAGATCATCACTTTCCGTGCTTCATCGTCGCGGCCCGAAACACCGTAATTCCCGATGTGGGGGTACGTCATCATCATGAGCTGACCGTGATAACTGGGATCGGTGAAAATCTCCTGGTAGCCGGTCATGCTGGTATTGAAGCACAGTTCGCCGCCGGTGGTACCGGTATATCCGATCGCGAAACCATGGACTACGGTTCCGTCGGCTAGGGCAAGAATCGCTTTATCA
>SLLW01000073.1 GCA_007133875.1 Balneolales bacterium
CCCACCCTGAAACCTGACATCAACGAGCACAACCTGGTTCCCAAAGTCTTCATCGACATAGGTCACTTCGTGATATACTTTTTGGCCGGGACGGACATCACTCACAGAACTCCCGGGGCCGGGCACCCGGAAAACCTTTTCTACCACCTCCGTTGCCGAACCATGCGGTTGCACCTGATCTGTAATAAACTGATCCGGTGCAAAGGTGACGGTGGTTCCATTGCTGGTAACCGGTACCGTGGCTTCAACCATTCCTCCCTCGATTTCCAGAGTCTCACTCCAACTTCCGGTTCCTGCAGAGGGATTCAGCTCATTATACGCTACCGAAACGATTACCGGTGTTCCATCGGGTGCGTACTCCATACCCGGATCCCGGTTATCCAAATCAGCATAGAAATACGCAACAATCGTCGCCTCCTGCATATCATCCACCGTCAATGCGGAAGATCGTATATTATCATCACAACTGATGCTTGATAGTGCCAACATACTGATGCAAATGCCACCTATGGTATCTTTTCTCATCTTCATAGTTCAAAAATTAATTACAAGTTAATTACAAGATCATGTTTTCATAACAGATACCACTGATGATATGAAAAATTAAAAATAATTAACAAATAATAATTTTTGTAAATTTTTGCTGCCCAATCTGGTTGGCATTTGGATTTTTTTATACAGGCTCAGGACTTCCAAAAATTACTACCCATAATGCCCGCCGATTCAATGCACCTGGGTAATAACTGATGGTATCAAAAAGTCTTACTGATGCTCATCAATTCCGTCGACACCGGCGTATTTCAGGCACAGCAACAGAGCCAATCCGTAACCCAGATGCATGATGAGTCCGGCGAATATCAGCAGGCCGGGGGTCCAGGTATCATAATAAAAGATGCCGAATCCATCCCCTGCGGCGAGGGATATCAGCGGTGAAATAACCAGTCCGGCTGCTACCGAAATAATTACACCATAGGCCAGTCCTTTAACCGCCCAGTTTCCCGGAATACGGTGATGGAGAAAAACCACCCAAATCAGCGCCAGCAATACCCCGCCGATATTGTAGGCCGCATTGCCCCACATTAGGCTGTAAGGCTCGCCCACATGGACTTCGTTGAAACTTCCCTTGAGGATATGCCCGACATCGATAACCGGCAACCCGATACCACCCTGGATAAATGAAATCATGGTCATCACAAATGTGGCAATCAATCCGGAAATTACGGTTCTCCAAAAAGTGTTTGAACTCATCATAATACCATCCTCGTTTTTTGGTGTTTCGGGGTTTTTCTGCCCTCACAAAATGTGCAATACAATTATGGACTTCCGCCCAACCCAAATAACGTAGAGAATACTATGATCATTAACCAGAGGCAATTACAAGATTGACCTCATGCGTTTTTCCGTCGTTTGCCATACGTATGGTAGCGCCGCTTTGAGGATATGTGACATGAGCCCGGTCAACAGTACCGGTCAGGATTCCTGTCTGAAGCTTATCCGGATTTTTGATTTCGATGGAATAGCAAGTTTCGTTTTTGGTTTCAATGCGCACGTGATACCCCTCCCAGGTACTGGATATCGCAGGTTTGATCAGCAACTCGTCCCCCCTGAATGTGATACCGAGAATCGACTCCAGCGCCACGCGATACATCCATCCGGCGGATCCGGTGTACCAGGTCCAGCCTCCCTGGCCGGTCAGCGGTGCTTCCCCATAGACATCAGCCGCTACCACATACGGTTCCACTTTGTAGCAGGCAACTTCCTGCGGATTCCGGCTGTGATTCACCGGATTGATCATATCCAGGTAACCGACCGCTTTGTCACCCATACCGGATTCGGCAAACGCCTTGATGGTCCATAACGCCGCATGCGTGTACTGGCCGCCGTTTTCCCGCACACCGGGGATGTATCCCCTGATATATCCGGGGTCTTTTTCCGTTTTGTCAAATGCCGGGGTAAGGAGCTTGATCAGCCGGTCTTTTTCTGAAACCAGATGCTTTTCGACGGATGTCATGGCGGTTGCCCGGTACTCTCTGGCGGCGGCCCCGGAGATCACCGACCAGGCTTGGGAAATGGCATCTATACGACACTCATCATTTTTTGCCGATCCCAGCGGTGTGCCGTCATCATAAAAAGCCCGCAGGTACCACGCACCATCCCACGCATGGTCGTTCAGATTTTCTTTAAGTCGGCGTGCGATATCTTCATATTTTTCCGCACGGCTACCGTCACCGTACTTTTTACACACGTTGCTGAATCGGGTCAGGACATCGTACAGAAAAAATCCCAGCCAGACACTCTCTCCCTGTCCCTTCTCCCCGACCCGGTTCATTCCGTCATTCCAGTCGCCGGCGCCGATCAGCGGCAGGCCGTGTTCGCCCATCTTGAGCGAGATATCAACCGCTCTGCAGCAGTGCTCGTAAACGGTCGCCAACTCGGGTATCACCTCGGGTTCGAGGTAGGCTTCGTGTTCATCATCTCTCAGATCACGGGCATGGATAAAGGGGGTCTTTTCATCCAGTACCGTGGTATCGCCGGTTGCCGTGATATAA
>SLLW01000078.1 GCA_007133875.1 Balneolales bacterium
CCGAAAGAATGGCCGATGGTTGAGTGCCGTCTGGATTTTCGGGAAGGCGGCGAGTGGCATTTTTGCCTGCGCGGCCCAAATGACGGAGATGAGTCATGGGGAAAAGCGATTTATAAAGAGATCCGGGAACCGGAAAAAATCGTTTACGAAGATTATTTTTCGGATAAAGACGGGAAAATCAATAACGAGATGCCCGGCATGCTGATTACGGTGGAGTTCATCGCTCAGGACGGTAAAACCAAACAGATCAATACAACCCGTTTTGATACGGCTGAAATGCGAAAGAAAATTGAAGAGATGGGAGTTGTGGAAGGTATGTCAAGCTCGATGGACCGGCTTGATGAGTATCTGGCAAAAATCCAAGAATGATAAATGTCAAAAGTAATCACATTCATCACAATGTCCCTGGACGGTTATATTGCCGGCCCCAACGACACACCCGATCAAGCGTTGGGGGAAAACGGTGAATCCCTTCACGACTGGATTCTCCGTGGTGCTCATTCCAGCCGGCACAATGCGTTTTTCAAACTATCCCGGAAGAATAGGGAAGTTTTTGATGAGCTGTTTGACGGTACCGGGGCGTTGATCTGCGGAAAGCGTATGTATGATATCGTACATGGCTGGGGTGGTAGTTATCCAGTGCGTGGAATCCCGATGTTTGTGCTGACCCATGCCCCGCCCAGGTGACTTTGGAAAATAAAGCAGCAATTTATACTCCGGAAGTTACTCATCTCCATTATCGTATTGGTTGAAATGGAACCAGGTTCTGCACAAAACCGAAAAACATCAGGATCGATACGATATGGATTGCATGCGTGATAACCGGGATGGACATTTTCAATACCCCGGAAAAAAGTTCACGAAAGTAATAACAACCAAATCATCACATCTATCATGGAAACTAAAAACAATACTGCAATTACGGCTGAGCCCGGAAAACAAGAACTGGTGGTCAACCGCGAATTTGAAGCACCGCGTGAATTGGTATTTGAAGCTTTTACAAAAGCTGAGCATTTTGAAAAGTGGATGGGCCCCTGTGAGATACTGGATATGAAACTCGAACGGCTTGAGCCCCATAACGGCGGATCCTACCGGTTTATTCAGAGTGATGAGGACGGGAATAGCTATGCATTTCGGGGTGTTTATCATGAGGTAACCGCTCCGGAGCGTATCATTCAGACTTTTGAATTTGAGGGCTTGCCAGAGCCGGGGCATGTAACGCTTGAAACGGCTACATTTGAGTCACTTCCCGGTGACCGCACAAAAGTGATACTGCATTCTGTTTTCAAGTCGGTGGAAGGCCGTGACGGAATGTTGCAATCCGGAGCGGAGAAGGGAATCCGTGATTCCCATAGCAAACTGGACGAGCTGCTGGAAGAACTCAAGTCCACAAAGTTGGCATGATCTCCCCCCGGTTTGACCTTTATGCCACAGGTTGTTGAGCCGACCAATTGTTATTATTCAAGTTACAAATCCTGTGATACAGGAGGAGCAGCTGTTATGTACCACCACACATCAAACGAGAAAATGACATGATACAGCAGAATATCACCCCGAATTTATGGTTTGACCATCAGGCCGAAGAAGCTGCCGAGTTTTATGTTTCGGTTTTCGGTGAAGGTTCGGAAATAACAAATAAGTTGCGATTTATGAATGAGGGTCGGGAGATTCACGGAAAAGAGGCTGGCTCGGTCATGACCGTGGACTTCACCCTCAGAGGTCAAAAGTTTACGGCACTCAATGGAGGGCCTCATTTTACCTTCAATGAAGCGGTCTCATTTATAGTGAACTGCAAGTCACAGGATGAGGTGGACTATTTCTGGGAAAAGCTCACTGAAGGCGGGGATTCCAAAGCGCAGCAGTGCGGATGGTTAAAAGACAAGTATGGGGTATCATGGCAGATTATTCCGACGGTATTGATGGAACTGCTGCAGGATCCGGATCAGGAAAAAGCACAGCGAGTGATGCGTGAGATGTTGAAAATGAAAAAGATCGATATCGAATCGCTTAAAAATGCGTGAAGTGCCCGGTTGTTTGATCATTTGGATGGTGTGCTCCATATTGATTATCTCTCGCCATTCAGTAAAAAGTTAATTGAAGGACGTTTAAAACAAATTATGAATGGAAAATTTGAAGCAGATTATCCGATGCAAATAGAGTGGTGATATCTTTTGGCCAATAACAAACGGTTCAATTTATGTCATTGATCAGGACCTGGCTACATCTGTTTTTGATAAGGTGCCTGGTTTAGATGAACAGAAATATGATTTGGACGCAAAAGTCCGGGAGGAAACTCATACAACAAAGCTTAAGAACAACTACTCAAGTGCTTTCAGTGGCACCGGATATACTGAAAGACTCCATCTGCACGGTCTGTTCGTTAAATGTAACAACCGGATCAAGGGATCGTTGGATTTCAATGTGCCGAAACCTGTTCCGGGTTAAAACCGAGACCCATTCATTGGGAGAGTAGAGCGTGAAGCCGTATTTGATTACCGGCAATTGCAGCATACAGGTTTTGGGCCGAATTCCGGTATAAAACCTTCCGC
>SLLW01000030.1 GCA_007133875.1 Balneolales bacterium
ATGTAATCAGCAATTTCATCGAGTTCTTGAAGTGCCGGTTCCGTCCAGATTATTTGAGCCATCGACTCATTTTCTTTTGGGCCTCTTCATGCGTCACTACGCGATCTTCAAGAATAGCTTTTTCGCCCCGCGCAAGACCTTCAAGGAGTTTCAGCCTCCGAAGCAAGCTTTCAAATGAATCCACATCAACAAGATAAGCGGATGGCTTGCCGTGCTCTGTGATCAAAACAGGCTCTTTCCCCCGGTGGAGTTCGTCCAGGATCTTTGTGGCGTGACGTTTTAATGTGGTAACAAGTTCTGTTTTCATAGTACTACTATAGTATCACTTTTGGTGATTTATGGCAAGCATGGATATGACATGCGCTACCATCACGCATCAAACAGAAAATACCCGTAATCGTCGCATTTATTGGATCACTCCGTGATCGTTTTGCCCCATAATCCGAACATTTTCCGGGCGATTTCGGTATTGTCGTAGGTTCCGGTAAACATCTGAGCGGAAGGCCCGTAGCTGAAAACAGGAACCTGAACGGCGGTATGTCCGTCCGTGGTCCAGCTGTATTCAATGGAACCGCCACTGCCGGAGTTCAGGCCCATACCACCGGTTTCGTGGTCGGCGGTGACGATAACCAGGGTATTGCCATCCGCTTTGGCGAATTCCAGCACGTCGCCGATCACATTATCAAAATCCCTCATCTCCTGCAGCACATATTCGGCATCATTGCCATGTCCGCCCCAGTCGATCATCGAACCTTCGATCATCATGAAAAATCCGTCCGGGTTCTGTGACAACTGATCGAGTGCGTTTGTGGTGAGCCGGTTCACCTGATCGCCCCGCTGCGGGTAACGCTGCAGATTGCTTCCGGTCAGAAAAGCGATGATCCGGTCATTTCCGGCCATTTGGTCAAGATTGTTCTCATCATCGATATAGATATAACCATTGTCCATCATCTCTGCGATCAGGTTGCGGCCGTCGGCACGCTCACCGCCCTCCTCTTCCGGCAGGAAATAGTTCCAGCCGGCCCCCAGCAGCATATCGATCCCGGAATCAACAAATTTTTCCGCGATGGCCATCTCTTCGCCGCGTGTGTGATGATGCACCCCGAATCCTGCCGGTGTGGCGTGTGTAATGCGGCACGTTGCCAGCAGCGCGGTACTCTTTCCGAGTTCGGATGCATACTGGGCGATGGTTTGAACCGGTGTACCGTCGGGCAGTTGAGCCAGCATGCCGTTGTTTGTTTTGTAGCCGGCTGCCAGAGCGGTAGCCCCTGCCGCCGAATCGGTTACCCTGCTATTTGCAGAGTGGGTTGTAATAGTGCCCGTGTAAGGCATGGTGGTCATGTTCAATCCGTCAAACTCATAGTAGGCAGCCGAAACCTGGGTATAGCTCATACCGTCACCGACCAGCAGGATGATATTTTGGGGGATTTCCTGTTCGGAGGAATTGCTGCATGCCGAGAAGACAAACAACAGGCACAGGGTGATGGAGAACGAACGGGCGATGGAAGCGGCAGATAGCATGAGCAGTACTGTTTCGTTTAAATGTATTTGGATCCCGGGGTTACACACGTCACACCCGGACAGATGTTATGGGTTATGTTCCTAACCCATAAATTGCACATATTAATTATGTGTTGTTCCGTAAGCTTATTGAAATAATCTGAAAACTGCAATTTTCCTGATGGCTTCCTTCGTAACCTTTTTCAGGCGGGCACGTTGAACGATGACAAAAGGTCCCAGCATTTCTTTAATTCATCATAGCTCGCTTTTACACGTTTCAGGTTGAAGAAAACAAAACAGAAAAACAACAGGGAGATCTTCTCTTCCCGGGTCATTTCGTGATACCCGAATTCCTCCAGGATGTCATCGAAGTTAGAAACGGTAACCCGAAAACCCAATCTGGTCATAAGCAAGGCTTCCTCAAACCCGTTCGGGTAATAGCCGCAATAATCAAAGTCAATCACCCCCCAGTCAAAAAAATTACTTCCGTTGATATCACCATGAACAAAACTGCGTTCAACCCGGTTGCTGTGAATCACAAAATGCTTTATAGCACGCAGGTGACTGACGGCCGTTGCCCCCTCATGCCGGTACAGCCAATGCTCGGCTTTCGGATATATCGGGCCAAAACTGTTATCCCGTTCGATATTGGTAATGTAGTCATTTTCAAGGGATGCGCTGCTGATTTCCACCTCACGTAATATGTTCTTTACATCATTGAATTTTTTGATCCGTTCCTGCTTTTGGAATGGCCTGATGTCTTCAATCCACTCAAAATAGACAACCGCAAGGGTATCCCCATATTCCGCCACTTTTTCCGGTATGAGCAACCGGTTTTTGATTTGCGGATACACTTCCTGATAGAACCATTTCATTTTAATATAGTCGGCCGACGAGCGAAGGTACACCTTTTCAAAATATCTGTCATTGTTACGTCCGTTATTGAACAAAACCCGGCGGTAGCTGCTTAACGTTGCAAAACCACATCCCTCACCGATAAATTCACCCCCGGTAACGCCTTCAAAAGTAATCTGTTTATCAA
>SLLW01000153.1 GCA_007133875.1 Balneolales bacterium
ACCAAAAAACTGTGTTTGGTGATCGGCCGTGTCATCCCGATGATATCGGCTTCCTGAAAGGCGTCGTTACCGATCAGGGTTGAGGGCACTTGTCCGGTCAGAACCACCATGGGGATCGAGTCCATCATAGCAGTGGTAATACCGGTGACCGTGTTGGTGGCGCCGGGGCCGGAGGTTGCCAGAATGACACCCGGTTTACCCGTGGCACGGGCATAACCGTCAGCGGCATGGGTTCCGCCTTGTTCGTGCCGAACCAGAATGTGTCTCAATTCCGGTGTTTTAAAAAGGGTGTCGTAGACTCCGAGGACCACACCGCCGGGATACCCGAATATGGTATCCACGCCCTGGTCAAGCAACGATTGAATCAAAATTTCACCGCCATTCAACTCCCTGATGTCGGCTCCCACGGTTTGCGGGGCTCCGTTGTTGGCGGATTCGGCTTGCGCACCTTTTTTGGATGCCGCCGGTTTGGTGGTGGTTTGTTTGGATTGTTTCATGGTAAATCCTGGAATCGTTTTGTTGGTGGGTGCCGGAAAATGAAATTCGTATCGACTGTCTGTGATGGGGAGGGGCTAATATGTGATAGCTGACCACAGTCCATCGCCTCAAAGGCCGTGCGGCAGTCGGACAAGTACTCTTTTCGTTCTGTATATTTTTTGGATATGATCATCGGTGTCTGGGGACTTTCCTCTTCCAGAGGTCATTCCCTAATATCCGATTTCAGCGTCTGAAGTATGGGGTGGGCTTTAGGTTGACCTCTGGGGCAGGAATTAAATAATTCCAATTAGTAGGTCAATACTTAGAATAATCGAAGCGCTGACTAAGAATATTCGTACAACAGAAATCACGGAATCAGAAGTAATACCCGAAAATACACCTGGTACAGCAATGTTTCTCTGTGCGGGATTGCCGCAAGAGTCAATTGTAAGTGCTACCGTTTGTGCTGTTCGCGTTGTCATTGGAAAATCTCGGGATATGTTTCTGTTCAGATATCTTACAAAACTAATGATTTTAACGGGTTTGTCAACAGCGAAATGGAATAATTAATAAAAAAACACCTGAAGCTACCGATTAGTTGATTAATTAAATTAGCGTTTTATCGCATATCAGGCATTATAAATTAAGACTAAGATCATGTAAAATTAAAACATTTCGATACGGAAAGCGCTTCTATAGTAATTATCGCTGTTATTTACAAATTCATAAATTATTTATCAAAAAAAGATTCTGTAAAACTTTCCAGATTTTTTTCTTGGCTATTATCCAGTTTCATCTTGTGAAAAAGATGGTAAAGTAGTAGCATAGCCGATTATGTTTTTACTTTAACTATTACGGACTCACATCAGTTTCACTCATTATTTCTATCGTTATGGCTCTCAATAAATACAGCAGCAGACTTACACAGGTACGGTCACAGGTGGGCTCAAGGGCCATGCTTTACGCAACCGGGCTCAGGGACGAGGATCTGGATAAGCCGCAAATCGGTATTGCAAGCATGGGATGGGATGGCAATCCGTGTAACATGCATCTTAACGACCTGGCGGCGCTGGTCAAACAGGGCGTCAGCAAGGAGTCCATGATCGGTTACATCTTTCATACAATTGGTGTGAGTGACGGAATTTCCATGGGGACCACCGGTATGAAATTCTCGCTGCAATCCCGGGATATCATCGCCGACTCCATTGAAACGGTCGTTTCCGCCCAGTGGTATGATGGCGTGGTTACACTTCCGGGTTGCGATAAAAACATGCCGGGCTCGGTAATGGCCATGGCTCGATTGAACCGCCCGGCCATTATGGTTTACGGCGGAACCATCCGTCCGGGGAATTTTCATAGTGATAAACTGGATATCGTATCGGCCTTTGAGGCCTGGGGACAGTACGTCACCAACAAGATCAACGACGAGGAGCTGGATAATGTATTGAAACATGCGTGTCCGGGCGCCGGCGCCTGCGGAGGCATGTACACCGCAAACACCATGGCATCGGCAATCGAAACCATCGGCCTGAGCCTCCCGTACAGCTCATCCATTCCGGCTACATCGGATGACAAGCGTGAGGAGTGTGAACGGGTGGGTGCCGCCATGAAACTCTTGTTGGAGAAGGAGATCACCCCGGATAAAATTCTGACACGCAAATCGTTTGAAAATGCCATCACCGTGGTGATTGCCCTGGGCGGATCCACCAACGCCGTACTTCACCTGCTGGCCATGGCACATGCAGCCGGTGTGGAGCTGACCATCGATGATTTCCAGCGAATCTCCGATAAAACACCCTTTTTGGCTGATCTGAAACCGAGCGGCAAGTTTGTTATGGAGGATCTGTATGATGTCGGCGGGGTGCCTGCGGTACAGAAATTGTTGTTGAAAGAGGGGTTCCTGCACGGTGACTGCCTCTCCGTCACCGGAAAGACACTGGAAGAGAATCTCAAAGAGCTTCCCGGACTCTCGGAAGGCCAGACCATCATCGCCCCGGTATCCGATCCGATCAAGAAAACGGGCCATCTCTCCATATTATATGGGAATCTGGCGGAAGAGGGCTC
>SLLW01000088.1 GCA_007133875.1 Balneolales bacterium
ATTTTTGATCTCCATTTCGATGAATACCGCCCAGATAACCGCGTCAAGCACACCCTGGCTAAAGAACTGGCTCTGTATGTTACTATATACAGCCCCTTGCAGATGGCGGCCGACCTGCCGCGCAACTACGAGGCCAATCCCGAACCGTTTCAATTTATCAAGGATGTACCCGTCGACTGGTACGACACCAAAGTGCTGCATGCCGATATTGGAAACTTTGTGACAATCGTGCGCCGTGATCGCAACAGTGATGAGTGGTTTTTGGGCAGTATCACCGACGAGGAACCAAGATCCCTGGAGACCGAACTTGTGTTTCTGGATGAGGGGCGTACCTATATTGCTGAAATTTATCGTGATGGCGAATCGGCTGACTGGGATGAGAACCCTTACGACATTGTCATCGAAGAGCTTGAAGTTGACAGGGAAACGGTCATGACCATTGAACTGGCACCCGGAGGCGGCCAGGCCATACGGTTCCGTCCGGCTGACTAACCCGTATCACCGTATTGGAAGAGTAGTTTTCCCGATTTGGTTACCCGTGAACTTCTTGAGATCTTTTTATAAAAAATATGAACCTCTTACTCATCACAGTATTGATGTTTTTTTGTCCGATAGTTATGTGGGCTTGTGCAGGGTCCGGTGGTGATCATAACTCCGGAGCGAGTGGCGAATCCACGCCGTCTTCCGAAACCGGAATCAACGGAGCTTCTGCCCACTGGGTGGCGGCCGGCCGGCTGATTTGGGATACCGGTGCTGACGCAGACCGGCTCGAAATTCGGTATAGTAAAGACACCGATATATCGGTGAATGAAAATGGAGTGTCCGGTGGAAATGTTATTGAAGTGGGGAATGCTGTTTCGCTGAGTCCGCAGCTGGCCGACCGGTTCCGGCACATATCAGGTCGTCCGGTGTATGAAGTTGAAGTGGATGACAAGACTGTTCGGGATGCGGTCAAAGGGCAGCTTGTCGCGGTTGCGTATGACGCTTCCGGCCGTACGGTTGCTGCAACCCGGGTTCAGTTTTCCGGGATCATCGATGCGTACTTTTTTTATGAGGGTTTACTCGGAGCGCATTATAATGGCGAACAGGTGACGGCCACATTATGGGCTCCAACTGCACATAATGTCCGTTTACATCTGTATGACGCGGAAAAAAAACGGATGGATACCATCAATCCGCAGCATGACAACGGCAATCCACCGGAAGATGGCGTCTGGCGTTTTGAAGGAGAAAAACGTGATTGGGACCGGCTGTTCTACCGGTTTGAAGTGACGGTATACCACCATATCAATGACCGGATCAATACCTACGAAGTGACGGATCCCTACTCGGTAAGTCTTTCAACCGACAGCTTCTTTAGTCAGTTCGCCGACCTGGACAATGACGACCGCCTGAAACCCGACGGCTGGGATAACCACCGTAAATCGTTACCGAAACCAACCGATATATCGTTGTACGAGGCACATATCAGAGATTTTAGTGTAGAAGATCAAACGGTGCCGAAAGCACATCGCGGTACCTTTCTGGCGTTTACGTACAATGGACGTGACGGCCGTACGGCATCCCATGGGATGGCGCATCTGGAGCGGCTCTCAGAAGCCGGACTGACCCATATTCATCTGCTTCCCATTAACGATATTGCAACGGTCAAGGAGCATCCGGACAACCGGGTGGACTTACACCACCCATACAATCGCATCTGCGAATTCATTAATCACCCGGAAATCGCCGTACTTTGTGAAACGCACGGCGACACACCAATCCGGCAGGTTTTTAATGAGCTCGCCGCGAATGATCCGGCTACCGAAGAGATTCAGAAGCCCTATTATGTGCCCGGCCGGATGGAAGGACTTGCAAGGTATGACGGATTCAACTGGGGATACGACCCGTTTCACTTCAATGCACCCGAAGGGAGTTATTCCACTGATCCGGATGGTGTTACACGCATCATGGAGTTGCGGAAAATGGTTCAGGCACTGGATGAAATCGGTCTCAATGTCGTTGTTGATGTCGTCTATAACCACACGTTCGATTCCGGCATATCAAAATTTTCCGTGCTCGATAAAGTCGTTCCGGGGTATTATCATCGCTACAATCCCGATACCGGTGAGATTGAGACCTCGACCTGCTGTCATAATACGGCGGCAGAACATGCTATGATGGAGAAATTGATTATTGACTCTGTGTTGCTCTGGGCCCAAAAATACAAAATTGATGCCTTCCGGTTCGATCTGATGGGGCATCATCCCCGTTATGTTATGGAACATCTACGAGAAGCACTGGCGGAACTTACGCTTGAAGAACACGGTGTAGACGGAGAAAATATCTACATCTACGGAGAAGGGTGGGATTTTGGCGAAGTGGCAGGTAACAGGATTTTTGATCAGGCAACGCAATTTAATATGGGCGGCACCGGGATCGGGAACTTCAACGACCGGAGCCGCGACGCCATCCGCGGAGGCAATTTCTCCGAAAATCTTCGTTCACAGGGCTTTACCAGTGGCCTGCACCTGTTCCCCAATATGGATGCCAATCCTAA
>SLLW01000095.1 GCA_007133875.1 Balneolales bacterium
ACATAAAACCGAAATCTTCTTAAAGAGCGTGTCCTTGTTCCAGGGGATACGCTCTTTTTTTTTGCAGGGAAACGTCTGTCACGGTTTCGGCGAAAGTTAGAGAAACCTCCAATAATCGAACCCTTGAAAGGACGGTTGAAAAACTATGAAATGTACAACAAACTCTGTATTGTAACCAAATCAAATGGTATGCTTAAACTGACAAGTCGGCGGATGAAATACAGATATCGACCAAATTGTCTTCCATCAAATCGCGGATCAAACCAAATTTGTTCGATCAGATTCATTTCCTGAAAAAAAATTGATAGTTTCGTTTAACATGTTCCGATTTATTATATACTCATTCCTGATTTACATTGCCATTTACTATTTGGCACGCAAATCTCCGTGGCTGATCCATTGGATCGGAAAGCTGCCCGGCGATATCAGTGTCAGACAGGATAAGAACAACATACTCTACATACCCTTTAGCTCAATGCTGCTGTTAAGCCTCTCCCTTGCTTTGCTGATTACACTGCTAAAACATATATTCTGAACGGCTTCAAAAAAACCTGATAATCAAATTTAAAAACAATCAATCCGGCAAATTGCTGGAGTGAAAAGACGCACTTAACTCCGTTAAAAGAATGTATCTTCACCACGTTTTAAAAGCGGAAGACGTTGACTGGAATACGCCTGAACCGGTTATGTCGCTTAAGGACGGTGACTCTCCCATCCCGGTTCCCGGGGAAACCGAAGTGCTTTAAGCTCACAAGATTGCAGCCATGTCTCCTGTCTACCTGATACTTTTGACGGCTTCCAGCATCCTGTTGCTGTTCTTTCTGGTGATGTATGTGCGGCTTCAGGCTTTTATTGCACTGCTATTGGTCAGCATACTTGTAGCCATTTTCGGTGGTGTCCCCATTGGTGAAGTCGCTCAGACAATCAATGATGGAATGGGTGGCACGCTTGGTTACATTGCGGTTGTCATTGGAGTAGGAACGATGCTGGGAGAAATTATTCAAGTATCCGGGGGCGCAAGGAAAATCGCCGACACCATTATCCAGACTTTCGGGGAAAAACGTGCACAACCGGCACTTACCCTGATCGGAATCATTGTGGCTATCCCCGTATTCTTTGAAGTTGCACTGATACTTTTCATCCCGCTCGTCTACGACTTAACCAGGCGCTCAGGTAAATCCATTCTGTACTACGGCATTCCGCTTGTTGCAGGAATTGCCGTTGCCCACGCCTTCATTCCTCCGACACCGGGTCCGGTAGCCGTGGCTTCCTTAATCGGTGCCGACCTTGGCTGGGTGATTCTGATTGGTTTGATTGCGGGGATACCGTCCGCCATCGCAGGAGGGATTTTCTTTGGAACCTTCATTGCCGGCAAAATTCACCGGGGTGTACCCGACTACATGACGGTTGATGAACTAATTGATGAGAAGTCTGGCGAACGTCGCCAGCCTACCTTTTTGATGGTAGTCGCCATTATTGCTCTGCCTCTCGTACTGATACTGCTTAACACCACATCGGATGTCATCCTTGCCGATGAAAGCACCCTTCGCCAGTGGATCTCTTTTATCGGCCACCCGTTTACAGCACTGATTCTGGCCGTATTGTTTGCGTTTTACTTTCTTGGCACCCGTCTTGGGTTTACCGCAGAGGAAATTCAGCGTGTTGCCACCAAATCCATGGAGCCTGTAGGTATGATTATACTGGTTACCGGTGCGGGTGGCGTCTTCGGACAGGTGCTGATCACAACCGGTGTCGGTGATGTGCTTGTTGAACTGATCGAAACAACCAACATGCCGGTGATCCTGTTTGGTTTTCTGGTTGCTACGGTTGTCAGGGTATCACAAGGATCGGCAACGGTTTCCATGGTGACGGCTGCGGGGTTGATGGCGCCCATCGTACAGACAGGTGATTTTTCAGCACCACTGATAGGATGTATCACTATCGCTATCGCCTGTGGAGCAACCGTATTGTCCCATGTAAACGATTCCGGGTTCTGGCTGGTCAGTAAACTTATGGGACTCACCGAAAAAGAAACCCTTTACTCCTGGACAATCATGGAGACTATTATAGGAGTTACCGGACTGCTGATCGTTTTGATAATAGGGGCATTTTTATAAATTTGTAATCGTTTTTCCTTACATCCGGAGTTGTTTTTCGACACGTTCTGTTAGAGTAAAACCGGTATTACGTCATTTGTAACGAAACCTGAGAAAATGGCCAAGCTCAAACTCGATCTCCACGAATTCTATAACAAAGGCGACCAAATTGACCGGGAACTGGAAAATATCATAGATGAAGCTGTTGAAAAGAAAATAAAAACCGTGGAAATCATACCCGGCAAAGGAAGCGGCCAGTTAAAAAAACGGGTACTGAGGTTTCTGGATCGTCCCGACATTAAATCCCGCTACCATCGGATTGACAAGGACAGCAAAAATCACGGACGTCTCTTCGTCTACTTCAAAAAGTAAGCGGCATTTTAAACCACCGGTCTGAAACATGGATTCCGGAAAAAACGTAGATGCCGAATAAATCG
>SLLW01000175.1 GCA_007133875.1 Balneolales bacterium
CAGATAATTCAGTCCCGGTTCACCATCGGGTGTTTCAATAATCCGATCTTTGGGACAGCCACCGTTGCATACCTTTAAAAAATTACATTCCCGGCAATATGCCGGCAGTTTGTCATTTTTATCCAATCCAAATTCCTGCTGTCTGGCGCTTTCATGCATGGCCTTGGCCTGCTTCTCCATGATATTTCCCAACTTATAATCCGGAAAAACAAAATGGTCGCAACTGTACATATCACCATTGTGCTCTATAGCCATGGCATGACCACACGTCTCTGCGTGAATACAAATGGGGGATGGATAACCGGCAAGGATGCTGAGTGCGACGTCGAAATCCTGGACATAAGTCCGACCGACATCTTTCCGCTTAAGCCACTCATTGAATACCCCACAAAGAAATGTTCCGTATTTTTTCGGATTCACACTGCGATAGCTAATACTGCCATCCGGTTGCGGCTCAACAATAGGGATGAATTGAATATGTGTAGAGCCAATTTCCTTTAGAAAACGATAGATCTTGACGGGGTAGGATGAGTTGCGTGACTGAACGCATGTAAGGGTATTGAACATCACGTCATGCTTTTTGAGCAATTCCAACCCTTCCATCACCTGATGAAGCGAACCGTATCCTTTCTTATCCGGACGAAACTCATCATGCAGGTCCTCCGGCCCGTCAATACTAATTCCCACCAAAAACTCATTATCCCTGAAAAACTGCGCCCAGTCATCATCCAGCATGGTACCATTGGTCTGGAAAGAGTTGGTGATCCGCATGCCCCCGCGAGCATATTTTTTTTGCAGAGCCAGTGCTTTTCGGAAAAAGGGCAAGCCCATCAGTGTGGGCTCACCACCCTGCCAGGTAAAATTCACTTCCGCTGCATCGGCAGGTTGCGCATAGATATACTGACGCGTGTAGGTTTCCAGAACTTCTTCCGTCATTTTAAAGGATTGGGTTCCGGGATATAAATTTTTCTTTTCCAAATAGTAGCAGTATTCGCAATCGAGATTGCAGATGGCGCCTATCGGTTTCGTTATAATATTAAAAGGATCGTTATACGACGCCATAAAAAAATAGGGTGATGTACCTATACTTATAAAAAAAGAAACTGTACTGCCTGTACAGCCTAGAACAGGTTGTCATTGCATTGATTATCAAAAAAATAATAATAGAAAACCCCATCAATCGAAAGTCTAACTTTCCGAGCAGTTGAACAATTATATTCAAAATGAATCGATGGATCCCCCATCAAACGAAATAACAATTAAAATTGAAAAAAAAGATAACACAAACCAATGTCCATACCGACCGGATCCCTGACATTCCACGTTAAAAGATACATTCCATCATCATTTAGAAATTCAGAACAGTAAGATGATGAGTTCCGAGAACTCGTCTTCATCGGTTCATAATTATCCGGAGCCCTTCGCTCTCCATCGGACTGCTTGTCAAAATCAAAAACTCCTAACCCTCTATTTCGTTCAGGATTTTGAATGTTTCTCCAGAGAACGATCATGCAGGCTGTTTTTCGTGTGATAGATCGGCTTCTCCGGTTAGGTCTCGGCTTTCCGGTTACACAGACTTACTAAGTGCCCCGGTAACCAATATGAAAAGCAAGACCAACCGATAAATTTTCCCTATTTGAGCAGCAACATCTGATGGGATTTTGTAAATGAGCCGGCCTGCATCCAGGAGATATAGATACCGCTGGAAAGCCGGGAAGCGTCAAATTCGGCGGCGTGGACTCCCGCACGTTGTGTTTCGTTGACCAGTACGGCAACACGCTGACCGATGGCGTTGTACACCTCCAGCCTCACGTGTCCGGTGGATGGAATGGCATAATGTATCTGTGTAATCGGGTTAAACGGATTGGGATAATTCTGACCCAGCCGGTACTCCCGGATTTTCTGATCTTCCGGGCCGGTTGAATTTGTGGTAATGGACTCTGACTCCATAACCGTACCCCAAAGCACCACATTGTTAAATCGCACATTCCCGTCCGGGCCTGTTCGGATATCCTCATCCCCGTCAAACCGGATCCGGAATTTGAGGTCCGGATTGTCCTCCGCCCCTTCGATGCCGGAGAACGAAACGGTAATCGATTTATACGCCTCGTACATGATCGCCGACCGCTTCCCGAGCCCCTCATCGGTCCACGATTCGCCGTCGGAGTCGGTGGAATATTCAAACCGGAGTTCTCGCTGACCGTTTCCGGTGCGGACGGCCGCAAACCGGAGCTCCGGGGCCTCGTAACCGGTCGTGGGTATGTGCAGCACTACCGAGCTCTCCCGGTCATCCACCAGCGACGGATTCCGGACACGGATCCCGCGCATATCCGAATCGAAAAACGGCGCATCGCCGGTCAGTGTGGAGATGTAGTGGATGTCGGTCGGATCGTTGACCCGGTCCATGATGCCATCCGTGGTGTCGCCGTTCGGCGGATAAGGTTGGATCGCCGCCCGATAGACCAGTTTTGCGCCGGGGGCTTGTGAATAGACCGGGGGGATCTGTACCAGCGGCGTGTCATTGG
>SLLW01000168.1 GCA_007133875.1 Balneolales bacterium
CAAGTGGTATCTATATTTACCGGCTGCAAACCGGATCTTTTGAACATACCCGCAGAATGACACTCGTGAAATAAAGAAATTTTCCGACGGAAAATAACCCAAACTATTGCAGGATATGGCCTCTTCATGAAACAATCCGTGGTACTATTTTTTGCTTTGATCCTGACATCATGGCTTGCCGGACCACGGACATCAATGGCCACCACAACCGAATCCAAAGAGGTTGCTGAAACCGAATATCCTGATGATATCCCTGCCGAAAAAGATGTTATTCATATTCTGCTGCCCTATGTCGGATTCGACTCCGATATAGGTTTTACCGGTGGTGTGATGTGGAACCGATATTTCTATGATGAGGGATTGAGCCCCTTCGGAAATATTACCGAAATCCGGGCCAGTGCATCCACCAAGGGTATGATGCGTGGAAGGGTGACACATGAACGGATCAACGCCTGGGAAAGTCCGTTTCGTTACCGGGTAGAACTGGTCATGGAGCGGCTGCTATCTGACAACTATTTCGGAACCGGCAATATTTCCGAATGGGATTCCGATTTATGGGATGACAAATACTACAATTTCGAGTCCCGGGCGGTCGACGTGACCCTTGATGTGCGCTATCCCTTGCTTTACGCGGATCACCCCGACCAACTGGACCTGTTGCTTCTGGCAGGGGGGCTTTACTTCCGCGCATACGAACCGGGGGATGAATCATCCCTGTTGTTCGATGAGGGGAGACCGGTTAATAACCGGACTTTCCTGCCCTATTTTGGGACCGGCCTGCTCTGGGACAGCCGGGACAAAGAGTTTGATCCGGGAAGTGGATCCTTTGCCGAAATAGAAATCCGCGGCTTCCCGGACTTTTCTTCCGGTAGCAACGGTATGCTCTCCATCAACTCCCAACTACAGGGCTTTTACAGTTTCAGCAGGCTGGACAACCTGACACTGGCGGCACGCATCGGTGGTGAATGGACATCCGGCACGGTTCCTTTTTGGAAACTGCCCGAAATCGGAGGGGAAGAGACCTTGAGAGGCATGCATTTAAAACGGTTTCGTGACCGTGCCAGTTTGTATAACAGCATTGCCCTTCGAAAATGGCTGCTCACTTCTTCGTTTATAGATTTTCGATTCGGCCTGCAGGTATTCACCGAAGGTGGACGGGTTTTCGGCAGTGATGATGGTTTTTCTGACATCTTCCGGGATCATCACCGGTCTGTTGGTGGATCCCTGCTGCTCTCGGCATTTACCGAGGACTTAATAATTCGTGCCGATTACGCCCGTTTTGAAGGTGCCGGACGAATATATATCAACATCGGATTTGTTTACTGATGCCAACCGATTCGGCAATAGAATCCCGACCCGGCCCGGTTTATTTGATGAGTGTCATCCTTCCGGACAGGCGGGCGTGTGTTGTCTGATTTGCCCTCATTTCAACCACATAGAGATACATGCCAGAGCTTTGCGCCTCCAGGTTCACAGATACCGAAACTTCGCCGCCCTGTGAAAAACCTGACTTTTCGGTAATATAACTTCCGGCCGAATTGTACACCGTAACACTCCAGCTTGCCGTACGGGGTAGGCGAAAACGGATGTGGGTTCCCGGATTGAACGGATTGGGATAATTTCCAAGAAGTTCAAATCTGTCAGGCCGGTCGCTTCCATCAGCCACATTTGTCGGCGGGCCCTCCCCGGCTCCCTCCTCAATCCATTGTCGAATCAGGTTAATCTGCTCATCATCCAGGTAGGGGCCACCCTGTGGCATACGCTCGCCAATAGACGGATTCGGTTCGATCTTCTCCACAATCGGGCTGTCATCGGGCTCACCCGGAACCACAACATTCTGATTATATTGCTCACCCACACTGCTCATGACCGCACTATAGGATCCAAGAGTGACACCACTCTGCCCACCATGACAGGCGACACAATGGGAATCAAATATGGGTTGTATATCATCCCCGTAAACAATTTGAGCCCGGGATAGTGCCGGCATCATCAGGATGCCTATAATGAAAACGGTCCGTAATCTGTATCTCATAGGAAACCTCGGATTATTTACTGCAACATCATAGAATTACTACCATCTTATTGATAACATTACAGCAAAACAGCGACAGAGGTTGCCTTGAAGAATTAGCTGCGTGTCCCCGTGACCGTTATACTCAGGACACGTAGCGGTTCCCGGTGGCGGGTATCAACCCCTTCATTTTCCAGCCACTCCTCCGGAATCTTTATTTCACGCTCTTTCCGGATTGCCGCATCGTGAAATCCTGCTTTTTTAACCAGATTCATGTAATCCGACTTCTGCATGGCACCCGAGACACATCCGACATATGCTTCAGCTGCTTTTTGAACAGACTCCGGCACCTGGCCCTCCACCACAATGTCCGAGATACTGAAATGTCCGCCGGGTTTCAGCACACGATAAATTTCTGAAAACGCCTTTTGTTTATCGGGCACCAGGTTGAGTACACAGTTTGACAATACAACATCAAACCGGTCTGACTCCAGGGGCATGGCTTC
>SLLW01000230.1 GCA_007133875.1 Balneolales bacterium
ATTACCTTAACCACCTCGTCACCATCCTTTTTGGTAATCCGAACATTAATCTTCGCATGCAAATCGATATAATCACGATCATAGGCAATTTTCACCTCATCAGGTGATGAGAAGTTCTTGCCTTCTCCACGCGCACCCTCACCCATCTTGGTCAGGTAATAGATTCCAAGAACCATATCCTGCGACGGAACGGTAATAGGACTTCCATTCGCCGGATTCATAATGTTATGGGAACCCAGCATCAGTACCGATGCCTCGAGAATCGCATCATGGCTCAACGGCAGGTGAACGGCCATCTGATCACCGTCAAAATCCGCATTAAAAGCGGTACAGGAGAGGGGGTGCAGTCGGATCGCTTTATCTTCAATCAATACCGGCTGATACGCCTGGATTCCGAGACGGTGAAGTGTCGGAGCACGGTTGAGCATCACCGGATGTCCGTCAATCACTTTTTCAAGTACATCCCAGACGACATCATCCCGCCGGTCAACCACTTTCTTGGCACTTTTTACCGTCTTGACATATCCTCGTTCAATGAGACGGCGAATGATAAACGGTTTGTACAGTTCGACCGCCATCTCCTTGGGCAATCCACACTCGTGGAGCTTCAATTCAGGTCCGACTACAATCACGGATCGTCCGGAGTAGTCAACACGTTTCCCAAGCAGGTTCTGACGGAACCGGCCGCTCTTGCCTTTCAGCATATCACTGAGAGATTTCAGCGGGCGGTTATTGCTACGAACCGCATTCATTTTCCGTGAGTTATCGAACAACGAATCCACGGATTCCTGCAACATACGTTTCTCATTACGGAGAATCACATCCGGTGCTTTGATGTCAATCAGGCGCTTGAGTCGGTTGTTGCGGATAATCACCCGGCGATAGAGATCATTCAGATCGGAAGTGGCGAAACGTCCGCCTTCCAGCGGAACCAGCGGCCGGAGTTCCGGTGGAATTACCGGTATTACCCTCATCACCATCCACTCCGGACGGTTTTCACGCTGTTTGTTTGCCGCACGGAACGATTCAATGACCTGAAGGCGCTTCAGAAACTTTTTCTTGCGCATCGCGGAGGTTTCATTCTTTACCGACTCACGATATTTGTAAGCAGCTTCATCCAGCTCGATGTTCATCAGGAGCGATTCGATCGCTTCTGCTCCCATTTTCACCAGAAATTTATCCGGGTCATCATCATCGATTGCCTGATGATCCTCCGGAAGCTGGCCCATGATATCGTAATACTCCTCTTCGGAGATCATATCTCCAACCTTGTATCCAAGATCCCGCGCAAGGCCCGGTTTTACGACAACAAAGTTCTCGTAATAAACTATCTTCTCAAGGTTTTTTGAAGAGAGGCCCAGCAGATAAGCTATCTTGTTGGGCATGGATTTGAAGTACCAGATATGGACCACAGGAACGCAGAGGGTAATATGCCCCATACGCTCACGCCGAACCGCTTTACGGGTCACTTCCACACCACAACGGTCACAGATGATGCCCTTGTAACGGATGCGTTTATATTTGCCGCAATGGCACTCCCAGTCCTTCACAGGACCGAAGATTTTTTCACAGAACAAACCATCTTTTTCTGGTTTGAATGTGCGGTAGTTAATGGTTTCAGGGTTCAGTACTTCCCCATTGGAGCGCGACAGAATGGATTCTGCCGAAGCAAGGGAAACACGTAAACTCTTGAAGTCTTTTGAGACGGATTCGCTTTTGGTAAACGGCAAGGATGTACCTCCGTTAAATTTTAAATAAGTTGAACAGTTCGCTTCTCAATAAAAAGCCACCGACCTGTTTAGTTGATACTGACTTCGAGTCCAAGACCCTGAAGCTCTCTCACTAACACATTAAAGGATTCCGGTGTGGTTCCTTCCGGCAGATTTTCACCTTTCACGATCGCTTCGTAGACTTTGGAACGTCCTTTCACATCGTCACTTTTTACGGTGAGCATTTCTTTCAATATGTTGGATGCTCCATAGGCATAAAGCGCCCAGACTTCCATTTCCCCGAGCCGCTGTCCACCAAACTGGGCTTTACCACCCAATGGCTGCTGCGTAATCAGGGAGTAAGGGCCAATCGAACGTGCGTGAATCTTGTCCTGGATAAGGTGATTCAGTTTAAGCATGTAGATGTACCCAACCGTTGTCATTTGTTGAAAACGATCGCCGGTTTGTCCGTCGTACAGATAGGTACGACCATCTTCCGGCAGACCGGCTTTTTTCAACCAGCTTTGGATATCATCATAAGTGGCACCATCAAAGGTCGGAGTCGCAAACGTTACACCGAGTTTGGCACCGGCCCATCCGAGAATGGTTTCATAGATCTGGCCAAGGTTCATCCTGGATGGAACCCCGAGCGGATTCAGTACAATATCGACCGGTGTTCCATCTTCGAGAAATGGCATATCTTCCGCAGGAACAACCTTGGCTACAACGCCTTTGTTTCCGTGACGGCCGGCCATCTTGTCTCCAACACCCAGTTTACGCTTTTTGGCTACATAGACTTTGGCTTTCTGAACAATTCCCGGGGGAAGTTCATCACCTACCTGTATGGAGTATTTTCGGCGTTTCAGATCGGTTTCATACTGACGTCTGAGATTACGGTAGTTTTGGAAGAGTGTCAAAATGTGCTCATTCACCTTCTCGTCCTGGCACCAGTTTTGACGGCTTTTCAGTATTAACGGATCGATACCGTCAAAAATTTGCTTCCGGTATTTCTCGCCTTTTGAGATCACCTCATTCCCAATATGGTCAACAACACCGGGTGAGGTTTTGTCCTTCAGCAACTTGTACATCCGCTCCGACCACTGGCCGTTAAGCTTCGCCAGCTGTTCGCGATATACTTCATTTTCCCGTTCAACCAACTCCTTTTCTTCCTTTCTGGAGAGTTGTTCGTCTTTTTTACGGCTAAACAGCTTGGTGCCGATAACCACTCCTGAAACACCCGGAGGGGTTTTGAGTGATGCATCCTTCACATCACCGGCTTTGTCACCAAAAATGGCACGCAGCAACTTCTCTTCCGGTGTCGGATCGGTTTCGCCTTTCGGAGTAATTTTCCCGACAATGATATCTCCGGAATTTATTTTCGCACCTTCACGAATTATTCCATTCTCATCCAGATTGCGGGTTGCTTCTTCACTCACATTTGGAATTTCGCGGGTCAGTTCTTCTTCACCGCGTTTGGTATCACGAACCTGTTGTTCAAATTCCTGAATGTGAATGGAGGTATAAACGTCCTCGGAAACTACACGTTCGCTGATGACAATGGCATCCTCAAAGTTATAGCCTCTCCAAGGCATAAATGCAGCCAGCAGATTTCGGCCAAGTGCCAATTCTCCATTAGAAGTGGCACAGCCATCCGCAATGGGTTGGCCTTCAATGACTTTATCACCTACTTTTACAAGCGGACGCTGATTGGATGTGGTGTCCTGGTTGGTGCGTTCAAACTTGAGAAGGGTGTATTTGACAACACCTTCGTCAAAATGCGCCAGGGATTCGAGTTCATCCCGGTCATAACGTACATGAATCTCAGTGGAACTCACATACACCACCTCGCCACTTCCTTCAGCAACAATCAGTGCTCTGGAGTCACGGGCGGCACGGTATTCCAGCCCCGTACCAACAAAGGGCGCTTCGGGACGAAGCAACGGCACAGCCTGACGCTGCATGTTAGATCCCATCAGTGCACGGTTTGCATCATCGTGCTCAATGAACGGAACCATACCGGCTGCCACCGAAACAATCTGGTTCGGTGAGATATCCATATATCGGACTTCATCCGGTGATGCGAGGCCTACGTTGCTGTCCCGGAACCGGGAAAAGATGAGATCGTTTTGAAATTTACTCTCTTCCGTCAAAATGGCGTTTGCCTGAGCAATAACCGTTTCGTCTTCCTGTTCGGCTGCCAGATAATCAACTTTCTTTGATACCGTACCATCTTTCACCTGACGGTAGGGAGTCTCAATAAATCCAAAGTCATTAACCTTGGCATGAACACAAAGTGATGAGATCAATCCGATATTCGGGCCTTCCGGTGTTTCAATCGGGCAAAGGCGGCCGTAGTGTGTATAATGCACGTCACGAACCTCAAATCCGGCGCGCTCACGGGTCAATCCACCTGGTCCCAGGGCTGACATCCGGCGTTTATGTGTCAGCTCCGCAAGCGGATTGGTCTGATCCATAAACTGAGACAGCTGATTGGTTCCAAAAAAGGTGTTGATCACACTGGAAATCGTTCTTGCATTCACCAGATCCTGGGGTGTAAACTGCTCCGCATCCCGGGAGTTCATGCGCTCGCGAATCGTACGGGTCATTCTGGCAAGACCGAGGCCGAACTGCTGCCCCAGTTGCTCACCTACCGTACGAACACGCCGGTTACTCAAGTGATCGATATCATCCACCTGAGATTTCATTTCTTTCAACCGGATCAGTTCCCGGATGATTGCAATGATATCGTTTCTGGTCAGAACCTGAAGTTCCAGCGATTCATCCAGGTGCAGACGTTTGTTCAGGCGATAACGGCCTACTTCTCCCAGATCATACCTTTTGTCGCTGAAGAAAAGACGTTCGAGAACAGTACGAGCGGTCTCCATATCGGGCATTTCACCGGAACGGATCTGGCGATATACCTCGGAAAGCGCACTCTCTTCATCATAACTGGTATCTTTACGAAGCGTATTGAGAATTACGGACTCTTCTACATCCTCTTCACCAGATTTCAGAACATGAATCTGGGTAATGCCGGCAGTCTTCAGTGCACTGAAGTCATCATCTGTGAGCTCATGATCGCGCGGGAAGAGAATATTCCGTTTTTTAGCTTCGGTTACTTCACCGGTTTCATCGTCCACGACCTCTTCGGTAACGTCTTCAACAATATCCGTAGCGAGTTTTCTGCCAACGGCATTTTTGAAGGCCTTGGCTGATTTTATGGTAATCTCATCGGAGAGATCAAAAATGGAGAGAATTTCATAATCACTGGAGAATCCGAGTGCTCTGAGAAGCGTGGTTACCGGAAGCTTCTTTTTGCGATCGATATAAGCCCAGAGGACATCCCTGATATCTGTAGTAAATTCAATCCAGGATCCTTTGAAAGGTATGACCCGTGCAGAATAGAGCTGGCTTCCGTTCGGATGCAGTGACTGTCCGAAGAAAACACCTGGAGATCGATGCAACTGGCTTACAATAACCCTTTCGGAACCGTTAATGATAAACGTTCCGCGGTCAGTCATCCATGGCAGATCTCCAAGGAAAACTTCCTGTTCTATCGTTTCACTGGCATCGTCACCGGGATCGGAAGCCGATAACCGCAATTTTGCTTTTAATGGGAGGGCGTACGTTAATCCTCGCTCCTGGCATTCGCGAATGGAATACTTGGGAGTATCCACTGCGTAATAAATAAATTCCAGAATGCTCTGTTCCCGGGTATCCTGAATCGGGAAGTGTTCCAAAAATATTTTTTGAAGTCCCATTTCTTCCCGATCTTCCGGATCAATGTTCCACTGGGTGAAACGTCGGAAAGACTCGATTTGAACGTCGAGAAAATCGGGATAATCAAGAATATTCTGGGTGCGAGCGAAAGATATGCGTCCGGTATGGGATTGGATGGCGTTGCTATTACTCAAGGCTACCTCGTCCTTAGTTAATGGATGTGCGCACACGATTGATTTGAATACCCTTCCTGGGTATTCAAAAAGTTGAGTTTGGGTTTATTGAATGAAACCCATAGACACCAATAGCCAATACCGGTTTCCCGATATTGGCCTGGTCTAGAAAAAATTAACAAGAGCCTTATTTCAACTCTACTTCTGCTCCGGCTTCTGTAAGTTTTTCTTTGATGGATTCCGCCTCAGCCTTATCAACAGCTTCTTTGATATTGCTGGGTGCTCCATCAACCAATTCTTTGGCTTCTTTGAGACCAAGTCCGGTCAGTCCGCGTACTTCTTTGATGACAGCAATTTTGTTGCCACCTGGTGATTTCAGGACAACAGTAAATTCTGTTTGCTCTTCTTCTGCTTCACCTGCGCCTTCAGCGGCCGGTGCTGCAGCTACTGCGGTAGCAGCAGGTTTGATTCCATACTCATCTTCCAGAACCTGAGCAAGTTCGTTTGCTTCTTTTACAGTAAGATTAACAAGTTGTTCTGCTATTTCTTTGACGTCTGCCATTGCTTTGCACTCCGTTGGTTGTTATTCAGTTTTAAAAAATTCTATTATTCTTCCTTGTCGGCGATGGATTTTACAGCTCCCGCAACATTGGAACCCTGAGCCTGAAGTCCACTTATGATATTGCTTACCGGGCTGAGGAGCAGGCCGACAATATCGCCGATTACCTCCTCTTTCGACTTCATTGCCGCAAGAGTCTCCAGTTGTTCGGTGCCAAATACCTGATCTTCGATTGCTGCTGCCTTGAACTCCGGCTTTTTCTTATCTTTAAGAAATTTCTTTAAAATTTTGGCCGGGGCAGCGGCATCACCATGTATGATGGAATATGCTGTCTCGTTTACCGTGTGTTGCTCGATTCCTTCAAATCTACCGGTTTCGGATAACGCCCGTCGGAACAGGGTATTGTTATAGACTTTGTAGGGCAACCCATTTTTGCGAAACTCGCCACGCAACTCATTCAACTCAGAAACCGACATTCCTTTGAAATTTGTCAGATAAAGCGCATCGGCTTCTTTGAGTTCTTCAACGAGTTGTTTAACAATTTCTTTTTTTTCCGCTATAGTAGCCATGGAACTTTACTGTTCGATTTTTAAGATTGTACAGCTGTTTTTGAGATCGGGATGCCAGGTCCCATCGTTGAGCTGATCGTTACACTACGGATATAAACGCCTTTTGCTGATGCAGGACGAAGTTTGACAACCGTCTTCAGGAATGCTTCCGCATTGTCTTTGATCTGATTGGGTTCGAAACTGCTCTTTCCGATTGAAGTATGCAGTATTCCATACTTGTCCACGCGGAAATCGATTTTCCCGGCTTTAACATCTTTCACGGCATTGGCTACATCCATAGTTACCGTACCACTTTTAGGGTTCGGCATCAACCCTCTCGGGCCAAGCACTTTACCCAGCCGGCCGATTTTTCCCATCACATCCGGAGTTGCAACGATCACATCAATTTCAGTCCAGCCTTCCTGGATTTTTTCGATGTAGTCATCCAGGCCGACATGATCGGCGCCGGCTTCTTTGGCCTCTTCCTGTTTGGATGGGTTGACAAGGGCAAGTACCCTCACCGATTTACCGGTACCATGAGGCAAAGAGACAGTTCCACGCACCATCTGATCCGCATGGCGGGGATCTACACCCAGGCGGATATCAAGATCAATGGATGCATCAAATTTGCCGATGGATGTCTTCTTTGCCAGCTCGGCTGCTTCGTCAAGGCTATACTCCTTGTTCGCCTCAATCAGCTTCTGAGCTTCAATATATTTTTTTCCTCTTTTGGGCATATTCTAAAACCTGCAAATGATTACTTTTTACGATCGACACGGAGGCCCATGCTTCGGGCTGTACCTGCGACCATTTCGGCAGCTTGATCTATGTCAAATGCATTGAGATCTTTCATCTTGATTTCCGCAATCTCCTTGCATTTGCTCCAGCTTACCGTTCCCACCTTTATTTTGTTCGGTTCCCCTGATCCAGCTTTCAACTTCAGGGCTTGCTTCAGTAACACGGCAGCTGGTGGTGTTTTTGTGACAAATGTAAATGATTTGTCCTGATACACGGTAATGACAACCGGTATGATGGTTCCCGAACTTTCCTGGGTGCGGGCATTAAATGCCTTGCAGAACTCCATGATATTGACACCAGCCTGACCCAAAGCCGGTCCCACCGGAGGTGCCGGATTGGCCTGGCCTCCCATGATCTGCAACTTGATAACTTTACTTACTTTCTTCGCCATAATTCGTTTAACCTTCTTTTATAGCCACTTATTGATTGTTTACCGGCTTCAATTTCTCACTAATATGCATCAGGCATCGGGATCAACCTGGTTCACATCCACTTCAACCGGTGTCCGGCGTCCAAAAATACTCACCAGAACACGCAGTTTCAGTTTATCCGGATAGACTTCTTCTACCGTTCCGTCAAAATCCTTAAACGGTCCGTCAATAACTTTCACCAGATCACCTTTTTTAAACGGTATTTCGACAAGACTTGCCGCTCCGGCTTCCTGTGCCTTACTGGCTCTTCCGAGAATCCGGTTTACCTCTTCCTTTTTCAGGGGAGTGGGCCGGTTGCTGTCTTTGTCATTTTTAAGAAATCCGATTACCGATGGTGCATTTGACACAAGATTGTTCACGGAATCGTCGTATATCGCTTCGATAATGATATAACCGGGAAAGAAGTTTTTCTCGCGAGTCCTTTTCTTGCCGGACCGAATTTCTATTACTGTTTCACTCGGAATCAGTATTTCCGTAATCTTCTCCTCGAATCCCTGAAGTCCAATTTCCCGTTGAAGGTACTCTTTTACTTTCTTTTCATGGCCCGAGAAGCAGCGCACGACATACCAATTCCGTTGCTGATTTTCCATGTTAACCAAAGATCAGTTCTAAAGCTGTACTGTATACCCGATCTACTCCGAAAATAAAAAGCGAAACTATAATGGAGAAAACGACGACGATAACGGTACTGTCAATGAGTTCCTGTTGTGTCGGCCAGGAGACTTTACTCATCTCCTTTTTTACACTTTGAAAGTATTCTGTGATCTTGTTCATATATTTATTAATGCCTGACAGAGTGGCACGGGTGGAGGGACTCGAACCCCCAACCTACGGTTTTGGAGACCGTTGCTCTGCCAATTGAGCTACACCCGTACAATTCCTAAAAGGGCCTAAACATTTAACTTCTGAACTATTTTAGTCCAGAATTTTACTTACGACACCGGCACCTACGGTGCGGCCGCCTTCCCGGATAGCAAACCGGAGTCCTTCTTCCATCGCTACCGGCTGAATCAGATCCACTTCCATGGCCACGTTGTCGCCCGGCATCACCATCTCAACGCCTTCCGGCAACTCGCAGATGCCGGTTACATCGGTGGTACGGAAATAGAACTGGGGTCGATATCCTTTGAAGAACGGTGTGTGACGTCCTCCTTCATCCTTGCTCAGTACATACACCTCGCAGGAAAATTTCTTGTGAGGGGTGATCGAGTTCGGGGCACAGATGACCATGCCGCGCTCCAGATCATCCTTGCCTACTCCGCGAAGCAGCAATCCGGCATTGTCGCCCGCCTGACCTTCATTAAGCATCTTGCGGAACATCTCGATTCCGGTAATCACCGACTTCATCTTCTCCTCGCGGATACCTACAATATCCACATCCTGGTTGAGCTTGACCACGCCGCGCTCGATCCGGCCCGTTGCAACCGTGCCACGACCGGTAATCGTGAACACATCCTCTACCGGCATCAAAAACGGCTTGTCTACATCCCGCTCAGGGGTCGGAATATGCTCATCAACGGCTTCCATCAGCTCGATCATCTTGTCTTCCCACTTCTCTTCGCCGTTCAGGGCGCCCAGGGCCGATCCTGATACAACGGCGGCGTTGTCGCCGTCAAACTCATACTTGCTCAACAACTCACGGATTTCAAGCTCTACCAGCTCCAGCAGCTCGTCGTCGTCGACCAGATCAACCTTGTTCATGAACACCACCAGCGCCGGTACACCTACCTGACGGGCCAGAAGAATGTGCTCGCGGGTCTGGGGCATCGGACCATCGGTTGCCGCTACTACAATAATCGCACCGTCCATCTGCGCCGCGCCGGTCACCATGTTCTTGACATAATCCGCGTGACCCGGGCAGTCCACGTGGGCATAGTGGCGTTTCTCGGTCTCATACTCCACGTGGGCCGTGGCGATCGTGATCCCGCGCTCGCGCTCTTCGGGGGCATTGTCAATGTCGGCAAACTCCTTGGCCACTCCGCCATAGCGTTTGGCAAGGGTTTTGGTGATGGC
>SLLW01000203.1 GCA_007133875.1 Balneolales bacterium
AATATGGTTCAACTGGACTGGCACGGACGGGATGACGACCAGCACCGACTCGCCACAGGAACCTACTTGTATCATATCCAGGTCCGTACCGAAACGGATAAAGGCAGACAAACCAAAGACAAGATCGAACGACTTGTCATATTACGATAATTTTTACGTTATTTAACAATACTCCCACATAAGAGCCACAGTACTATGTTAACTTCAATGAATTACCGATCTCTACTTGCAATCGCCTTGTTGATGTTTGTTTCAACGGGTGTATCCAATGCCCAGGTTGGCCAAACCGCTGTTCCATTTCTACAAATTGAACCCGATTCCCGAACCGCTGGCATGGGTAACGCCGGTGTTGCCCTCGCAGATAATGCATCTGCAATATTCTGGAACCCTGCCGGACTTGCATTCCAGGAAGGTCATGAAGTGAGTCTCACTCATGCCGACTGGCTTCCGAATTTCAATGTGGATATGTTCTATGACTATCTCGCCGGCCGCTACTATGTAGAAGGCATCGGGACCATCGGTGCGCATATCACCTATCTGAATCTCGGGGAGCAGGAATTTCGTTCTGAAGATGATATCGATGAGGGTACCTTTTCCAGCTATGAAGTCGCCGGGGGCCTCTCTTACGGTGTGAAATTAAATGAAAATTTCGCGGTCGGTACCGGAATCCGGTTTATTTTCAGTAACCTCGTTCCCTCCGGAACCCGGGTTAGTGAGCAGGAAGCCCGAAACGGAACCAGTGTCGGTGTGGACCTTGCCGCGCTCTACCGATCCAACCCATTCGAAGTAATGAACCGGGAGGCCACCATCCGGGCCGGATTCAACCTGTCGAACCTTGGCCCGCGTGTCCAGTACACCGATGAAGCACAAAAGGATCCTCTCCCTACGTTGCTGCGTGTCGGCTGGGCATATTCCATGGATCTCGACTCCGATGGATTCAATACTCTTACCATCAGCAATGACTACTCCAAACTGATGGCACGTCAGGGCATGGCACCCATTGAAGCACTTTTTAACTCCTGGGACTCTTATACCCGCCCGGATGGAGATGGAAACGTTGAGGTCCCGCTCAGCGAACAGATTATGATTGGCGTGGGAGCAGAGTACTGGTATAACAATCTTTTTGCGCTCAGAGCCGGTTACTTCTACGAATCACCCAATAACGGAGCCCGTGAGTTTCTGACATTCGGAGCCGGTATTCGATACAATATCTTCGGTGTTGATTTTAGCTATATTTACACGCTTGAAGAAGACCACCCGCTTGCCAATACCCTGCGGTTTACCGCTTCTCTCCATTTCTGATCTCATCCCTGTAACAGCAATAATTATTCTTTCTAATGCTGCATTTATCGAGGAGAAGCAGAAGTACGTTCCTATTTTTCGTACTTCTGCTTCTCTCTTTTCCTGTCCGTGCATTTCCACCGGCAGATTCACTGCTCCCCAGTCCTCATTTCTCCGCCATTGAAGCCCTGGAAAGCACGCGTTCTCAGGGGACTATTCACATCGTAGCACTGATGGTGGAGTTTGAGGAAGAGGAGAACCGGTTCACCTCCGGCAACGGTACCTTTGACCTCCCATTTTTGCAGCGTGATGACATTATCATCGAACCCCTGCCCCACGACCACAACTATTTTGAAGCCCATCTGGAGTTTGCGCAAAACTATTTTCAAACAGTTTCGGGTGGTTTGCTCGATATTGAATACCAGGTACTCCCGGGGATTGTGCAACTCGACAATCCCATGGGCAGCTACTCCCCGCTGGGGCAAACCGGGGATGAAAATTATAAACTGGCGCATCTCGCCCGCGATGCATGGGCAAAAGCCGCGGAAATGGATCTTCCCGATTTGTCGCATCTGAACCAGGACCGTACCATGTTTATTATCTTCCATGCCGGGTCCGGCCGGAATATCGAACTTATGGGTACCAGCCTCAACAAAACGCCGCAGGACATCCCTTCCGTCTACCTGGGCACCTCCTCGTTTCAGCGGCTACTTGATGATCCCGGATTCGACGGCTTTGATATCGGCGATAGCGGACTGCGTGTGACCAACACCGCCCTGCTCCCGCAAACGCAATCACGGCCGGGTGAAGATGTCACCGGCGAAGAGTATGTTCTTGAACTCTCCATCAATGGAATTCTGACCGCTAATATCGGCAGTTTCCTGGGCTTGCCCGACCTTTTCAATACCGAATCCGGCGCCTCTGCCATAGGACGCTTCGGATTGATGGATGGAGCCGCCATCTTCTCCTACCTCGGAATGTTTCCACCAGAACCATCCGCCTGGGAAAAAATGCATCTGGGATGGGTTCAGCCCTTCAACATCGAACTGAATACCGGCGAACCGATCGAACTGCCGGCGGTCTCTTTACGTCGGCCAAACAGCATCGCCCGGCATCATATTTCCGCCGACGAATATTTTCTTATTGAAAACCGGCACCGGAACCCGGCCGATGACCCCGAGTCCACACCGCTTGAAGTGACTATCCGCACCCCGGACGGACAGTATCTTACCCGGCACATTGATCCCATGGATGACCGGTTCGACCCGCTCAACTCATCCGATTACGATGAAATCCTGGAACCCGGCGTTGTTGTAAATGTCAGCAGTTTTGACTGGAGCCTGCCGGGCGGACCCGATTTCGGAGCCGACGGAGAAGCCGGAACGGATGATGACCGGCTGCTAAACGGGGGCATGCTCATTTGGCACATCGACGAGGCGGTCATTCGCCGGAAAATTGGTGACAACCGCGTAAATGCCAACACCAACCGCCGGGGTGTTCAGCTGATGGAGGCAGACGGCGCCCAGGACATCGGACGACCGCCAGGTCAGCAACAGGACCGCTTCACTAACGGCCATGCATTTGATTTCTGGTGGAAGGGGAATGACTTCACTGTAATTACGGCGCGTCAGGACAGTATTGTTGTTTACGAAAACCGATTTGGCCCCGATACCCAACCATCAAACGAAAGCAACACCGGCAGCCCGTCGTTTTTTGAGTTTTACGATTTTTCCGATAACATTCCCGAGGCCCATTTTTTTGCCCGATCACTGGGTGGCGTCTATGCACAGCCCGGTGACATGACGTTCCCGCCACTCCCCTCACCACCGTCATTTCCTGCAGAATCCGCCTTGTATCCCGTAAGTCCTGAAGTTTTCACGCCGGATGAAGCCATCAGTGGTAACCGGGCCGGCAGCAGAACCGGGTTCCGGCGGAGTCATGCAGACCGGTACGACGGACAGTCATTCACCGGTGACGAACAACTCATCCTCCCCACAGAATCCGGCTTTTATACGATTGCATTAAACGGCAGCGAATCCGGATATGCTTTCATTGATCATCCTTCCCCATCCACCCCGCTCATCCATAACGGCCAGGTAACGGCGGGTCAGATTCGTACTTCGGGCGCAACGGATCGACAGGATATCGCCTCCTGGGCCTATGAAAACGGAAGCTGGACACAACGCTGGTCTGTGGAAAACCAACCTGCCGGCCCCGGTTTTCTGAGCCTGGATACCGGTGGCTTCATCCATCCCGATCATACCTCCATTCTGATAAATCCCGATGACGGATTCCTGCCCGGTAATGAGCTGGATGCGGCATATCAGCTTAGCGGAGAAGTAGACGGATTACGTGCCCGAATCGAAGATAACCGTTTTTTGCTAACCGATCTGTTCCAATACGATTTTGACAGCAGCGACCGGGAGTCACACCGGCAATACACTGGAAATTTGCGGTTCAGCGCCGATTCCGCGCCATCCTTTTTCGTGCTGACCGATAACAGGCTGGCGCTCGTCGACGACCAGGACAGCGATAACTGGCAGGTGCATACCCTGTACGAAAGCAACCATGTATTCTGGCCCGCATTTGGAGACTGGACCGGGGATAACACCCTGGAGGTTTTTGTCACTGATGCCACCGGAAATCATATCCAGGGATTTAACCGTGACGGCGGAGTCCTTGACTTTTTCCCGCTGAGGGCGCCTGAGGGGCAGCGATTCACCGGTTCGATTCTGCTTGCTGACCTGACCGGTGACGGCCACCAGGAGTTGATAGCCGCGGCCCGGGACAGCATCACCATGCATATTCACGCTTTTGACCGTAACCATAACCGTCTGGATGGCTTTCCGCTGCTGGCCGGATCACTTGCCGATGATACACAACAGACTCCGGTCCCGCTGCTGATATCCAACAGGCACCTATTTTCTGTCTCCCCGTCCGGTGAAGTCCGCACCTGGGAGCTTCCGGAACTTGGTGATGTATCCTGGGGACGGATGTACGGCCCACAGGCAGGCAACAAAGTTGGCGTGACGGTGGATGATGGCGGGCGCGAACGTGCCGAATTCGGAATTCTGAATGACAGGGAAACCTACAACTGGCCCAATCCCGCCGATGACCACACCTACATCCGTTTCGAAACATCAGAACCTGCCCGGGTAACTGTTACGGTCATCAATGCATCCGGATCGACCGTTTTTGAAAAGCAGGCCGACTCGCGGGGGCGCTATCCGGAAGAACTCCGCCTGAACACCTCCTCCTGGGGAAACGGGATCTATTTCGGCCGGATACGTGCCAGTAACGGGCAAGGTTCGGAAACCAAAATGATAAAAATTGTGATCACGCACTGATGCATCAATACTGTACCTATTCTTCCCGGACCGCTGTTCCGTTGCTTACAGCCCTGTTCACGTTGCTCTTCGCGGGCCTGTTCCCGGCTGATGCTGATGCCCAGCGCAATCCGTCATACTACGATTATCCCCAAAATCACCTGGAATGGTACACTATTGAAAGCGACCATTTTTTGGTCCATTTCCAGGAGGGCAGCAGCCGGCCGGCTCAGGTGATTTCGCGCATAGCGGAAGAAATTTATGGGCCCATCACCGATTTATATGATTATGAGCCCGACCCCAAAATCAGCATCCTGCTTATCGACCGGCTCGATTATTCCAACGGTGCTGCATTTTTCTACGATAACAAAATTGAAATCTGGCTCCCTTCTCTCGATACCCCGCTGCGGGGTACGCATAACTGGCTCCGCAACGTAATCACTCACGAATTCACGCATATCGTACAGCTCCAGGCCTCGATGAAGCAGACCCGGCGTATTCCGGCCACCTATCTTCAGTGGCTCTCCTACGAGGATGTAACACGGCCCGATGTGCTCTACGGATTTCCCAATGGCATCGTCTCCTACCCGCTGTCCGGCATCAGCATGCCCGCCTGGCTGGCCGAGGGAACAGCCCAATACATGCACAGCGAAATCTATTACGACTACTGGGACACACATCGGGATATGTTGCTGCGAACGCGTATCCTCGACGGAAACTACCTCAGCCTGGAGAAGATGGGTACATTCAGTTCCAAAACTTCACTTGAGCGGGAGCTGACCTACAATCAGGGATTTGCATTCACTTATTACCTGGCTGACCGGTTCGGGGAACAGGCCATTGTCGACATAACCAGGGCGTTCAGCCAGCGTGGTGTGTACAATGTCCGCAAAGCGATTAAAAACGCAACCGGTATTGATGGACGTGAAGTTTTTGAGGACTGGATTGAGGAGCTTACCACCCATTACGAACAAATGGCCGATGGCCTGGAGAGAGCGCCCGATAACCGAACCTGGGTGGAACCTCTCGGTTTTTTCAATTTTCATCCGACCTACTCCCCCGATGGCGGGGAGATTGCTTATCTCTCCAACAAGTTTTTTGATGGTGCCATCGCAACATTATACGTAGTGGATGAGGAAACCGGAGAGGAAACCGAAACATACGAAGCCAACCTTTTTGAAGATCCCTCTCACAGTCATAGCCGGTCTTCCGGCCAAACTGTGACCCATCGCTCCCGCACCTCCCCGGCCCGGGCCCTCGACCAGGCATCTCGATCACATCATGACCATTCCGGGCACAATCATCATTACAATCTGAATGCCACCGGTCTGCGGCGCCTGGAAACCTCCTTCAGTTTCTCACCCGACGGCAAACAGATCGCCTACAGCCGGTCCCGGCTTAATGCCCGGGGGGAACAGTACCGCGATCTCTACGTCTATGACCGTGACGAAGAAGATTCCCGGCGTCTGACGTACAGCAAACGTCTCCACGATCCGGCCTGGAGTCCCGACGGCCAAACCCTTGCGGCAGGAAAAATCGAAGACGGATCGATCAATCTCTTTTTATACGATCTGGAAAAAGACAGCCTTGTCCGGATCACCAATTTTACGAAGAGTGAACAGATCTATCGTCCGGTCTGGCATCCCGATGGCGACCGTCTTTTCTTTGCCTACTCCGATACGGCCCATCGCGGTATCTATGAAATTACCCTTAATAATGATGCCGGAAACGCGCAGCCCCGATCTGACATCACAGCCCCGGAGAGCACACACTTTCGAGCAGTTTTGACAAGCCCGGGGGTAGACTACCGAGATCCGGCAGTCAGTAACGATGGTGAATGGCTATACTACAGCGCCGATAAAAGCGGTATCTTCAACATCTATCGCAAATCGCTGCAGAACGGACAAACCGAACAGATTACCAATGTTGTTGGCGGGGCTTTCATGCCCAACCCTCACCCTGAGAAGGATCAGTTGCTCTACTCCGAATTTGTCTCAGAAGGGTACAAAATCGCCCGGCTTGATCTTTCCGGCAAGACATTACCGGAAGTGTCGCAATCTGAAACGGTCACAGCGTCGTCATCCCGGCCGGATTCGGAGCACATTGTCACCAGCTATGCAACCCGGTTAGCCATCAATCCGCATGCACCACCGGCCGAACGATGGATGGGTGATGGTTCCGGAAGTGATATCGCATCACTAAATCAATTTGACGACACCGATATCACGGCATTCTCTGAGATGGCAGTTGCGCACGCTGATACCGGAGTCTACCGCTATCAGCTTTCAACCCGCGGTTCATCATCGGAACGGGAATTTTACCGCTACGAAGATCAATTCACCTCCTTCCAGTTCTATCCGGTTTTCCGGTTCGACAATTACTCACGCATGCGGGGCAGCAATATGGATCTGCTCACCGGTGGCCAGTTCGGAGACCTGGGCAGCAACCTCTGGCGTGACTTCAAATTCGGGACCTATTTCGCCTCCCGGGAGATGCGCGACCGGTTCACCATTTTCGGTGGAGCACTTTTCGGTCCCGGTTCGCGGCCGAGTGATGGTATCAGCAACTTTTTCCAACCCAGCCGGTTGGTGAATCTGGACCGGGACCTGTTCCTCGAAGTGGAGTATGCCGGCCTTCCCTTTATTGAACGACACTGGTCGCCGACCATCTCCGTCTCCTTTTTTAACATTCGACGAAATGTGAGTGACGGCTTGCAGATTGAGGAGTTCCCATGCACCTCCTGTATGCCGGATACCACCTCCACCGACATTGCTTACAATATGTGGCAGGTGGAAGTAAGCATGATCAGTAAGCTGAACCGCTGGAGCCTGCTTGAGCTGGGGTATTACTACAGTCCCTATCGTGTTTCGACAGATTCGTTCTTCTCCCGTGAGTTTCAGCAGGAAGTCGCCGGATCCACCTCCAGGTATTATATTGGATCCACCTGGTCCGCCGCATGGATATTTGACTTGTCCATGCCGGACCGTCATGGTGATATCGCCCCGCTGGGATGGCGGGGCCTGTTCCGGTATCGCTATGAGCCGAGTGAGCTGCTTGATTCGTATGATATTCGTGACGGAACCCTTATCCCGCTGTACGACCAGTATGACAATCACTCCGTCGAAGCTGATATCAGGATGGGTTTTGTCCTCCGGCAACAGCGACTCAATCTGCGCACCCGGTTCTTTACCTATTTTGACGGGCCGGATGAGTTCTTCTATCTTGATTATATTGGCGGCATGATCGGCATGCGCAGTTATCCCTATTTTGCACTCGGCGGAACAACGACCGCATTTTCACAACTATCCTGGTTTATTCCTTTAAAAACCAACATTTATCAGCAGATGGGCCGGGTCACACTCGACAAAATGTTTCTCCGATTATTTGCCGAAGCCGGCAACGGCTGGGGCGGCCCGCTCGACATTGACAATACCATCAAAACAGGAGTGGGAGCCGAACTGCGTATCGGGATGAATTCCTATTATTTGTTCCCTTCCAGTTTCTTCATCAGCGGGGCTTACGGATTTAACTCCTATGACCTGCAGCTGCCCGATGCGTTCATTTCCGAAGCTCCCGGGGGCAGAGTTGATTATGGCAACCAAATCCTGATAAATTTCGGCCTGCTATTTGATTTTGAGTTTTGATAGTAACGTGTTCAACCCAGATCAATCTGACATAACTAATCCGGCACCCATGATCATTTCCGGTTTTTCAATGCGTATATCATTGTTTGGTATTCTGATACTACTGATACCTGCCGGACCCGCGGCTTCATCGGGTCAACTTTCCGGCACAGGTTTAAAGGCACATAAGTCTGAAACCCGTTCAGCCGATCTGACCGGGTCACTTCACAATGTTATGTCGCGGCCGGAGTTTGTTATGCAACCCGATCCCGGACTCCCTGTCGGTTCACAGGGAAATCATTTCCATACCTCTCAATTAACGACGGCCTCACCCAAACGGGCTTCTGGATTACATGCCGCTACGCCAATGGTTGCGTATTCAGAATCACCCAGGGTTGAGACAGAGCCCGCCGTACTCACAACGGCAGATATGCGACCGTCCCCGGTACTCCCCGGTCCCCGCTATGTGCAAACAGGCAACAGTGATGGAAACGGCTGGAATTCCGGCTTTATGGCGTCCATCAGTGAATCACCAGGGTACGCCTTCCTGGCATCAGCCGTTGTCCCTGGCCTGGGTCAGGCGGCCAATCGCCAATGGTGGAAAACGGCCTTTTTTGTAGCAGTGGAAGCAACGGCACTTGGCATATATATACATCGGCACGACCGCGGACGCGACGGTGAACGCTATTATGAGGAGTTCGGCGACGAGAACTGGAGTGTGGTGCAATACGCCCAGTATATCATCGATAACCATCGCCACGAACACGGTAAGGAGTTCGTGGATATACTCAAAGACGGAGTCGAATTTGACCCGGATGCAGGACCGTTTGGTGGCATTGAGCCGGCCTTTGATACCGGTACCGACTGGGAAATCATCGACCGGCAAGCACTCAACGAAGCCGAGCGAAACAGCATTTACGGTACCGGGAGTCACTTCTCACATACAGTCGAACCCTATGGCTCGCAGCAATATTACGAATTGATGAGCAAATACTACCAGTTTGCTCCCGGCTGGAATGACTGGAACAGCAATCTGCACAGCATCGACGACCGCATTGCTTCAGACAATTTTCTCTATCACGCACAGATTGGCTTCGATTTCAACGACGACCTCAACCTTGCCCGCAATATGCTCACTGTAATCCTGGCCAACCATTTTGTATCGGCATTTGACGCATATTTCACCCAGCAGCTGCGCCGGGCAAGAGTGACACCCACCGCTTCCATGGAATACGGGGTCAGTCCAACAATTGGATTTCATTATCGTTTTTAATAAAAAAGCGAGTACTTTTAATCATATGAAATGAACATGACCGGGCCGGCGCCGGGACACACAGGCGAATGATTAAAACCGGTCATGGAGTTGCATGTGTCTGCTTGATCTAAAATTTTAAACACATGAAAAACGTACTGACATATCTGTTCCATTTTTTTACGGACCGTAAACTCTATTATCTGCTGGCGGGTTTGATATTTTTCGGAGGGATTACGTTAATTGCCATGGATCGGTACATCATGCCGGCATATACCGGATACGGCGAGGGCATCACCGTTCCCAACATTAACCGTATGCCG
>SLLW01000423.1 GCA_007133875.1 Balneolales bacterium
ACCCTCAATGTCGTAACCATACAGCAACTTGATCTGGCCCTCACCCGTATGAACAACAACGAAACCGAACCGGAAGCCTACGCCCTTCTTTTTGAAACTTACGACATTCCGCAGGAAGAGTCGGTCAATGAAAAAATTCGCTAAATGAGTCAACAGCAGCAACCATCACCGGTAAAAAAGGGCCGGGAACTGGAACTCGACATTACCGCCGCCGCATTCGAAGGTAAAGGGCTGGGCAAGGTTGAGGATTACGCCGTTTTTGTAAAGAATACCGCACCGGGCGACCGCGTCCGCGTCCGCATCATCCGGAAAAAAAAGAAATATGCGGAGGGTATTCTGCTGGAACTGCTCACCCCATCCCCTGACCGCATCACCCCAAAATGCCGGCATGCCGGAGTCTGTGGCGGTTGTACCTGGCAGCACATTCCCTACGAGCGGGAGTTGGCTTACAAATCGGGGCATGTGGCAGACCATTTTCAGCGGATAGGCGGGTTTCGTGACCTTGATACCAGGCCGGTCATCGGTGCCCCCGAACCGTTCTATTATCGCAACAAAATGGAGTATACGTTCGGGGACCGGCGATGGCTCACCGACAGCGAAGTGCAATCGGAGGAACCGATCCCCGATAAGGATTTTGCCCTGGGACTGCACGTTCCCGGCCGGTATGACCGCATCCTCAATCTCGAGGAGTGCCACCTTCAGCACCCTGTCTCTTTCCGGCTGCTGGATGCCGTCCGAAGTTATGCCCTTGCCCACGACATCCCGCCCTACAATACGCACAAGCACAACGGATACCTGCGGCACCTGGTCATCCGCAATGCCATGCACACCGATGATTTGATGGTCAACCTGGTCACCCGCACCGACGATCCCGATATCATTCAGCCGCTGGCCGGGCATCTCCTGGAGACCTTTCCGGAGATCACAACGCTCATCAACACCATAAACGACACCCGCTCACCCACATCCGAAGGCCGGTACAAGAATGTGCTCCACGGACCGGGTTACATTCACGAGCATCTGGGAACATACCGGTTTCGTGTCGATCCCGGCACGTTTTTCCAAACGAATACCCATCAGGCTGAGGCGCTTTATGATGTGGTTCTCGGCGCTTTGGGCCGGGAAAAAGTGCCGACCATTTTTGATTTGTATTGTGGTGTGGGTACACTGACCCTCTTTGTGAGCCAAAAGGCTGAAAAAATGGTTGGAATCGAACTGAACGCAGATGCCATTGAAAAAGCCCGGGAAAATGCCGCCGATAACAACGTTACTCATGTGGACTTCGAACAGGGGGATATGAAAGACATATTCAACGACGAGCTGATCGAACGCCATGGCCGCCCGGATGTGATCATCACCGACCCGCCCCGTGCCGGAATGCATGAAGATGTGATCGACCAGATCAAGAAGCTGTCGCCACGGAAAGTGATCTATGTCAGTTGCAACAGTGCAACACAAGCACGGGATGTCTCGTTACTCTCAGACCTGTACATGGTCGACAGCGTACAACCGGTCGATATGTTTCCGCGAACATATCACATTGAATCCGTGGCTGTTCTGACACTGCGTTAAAAGGCATTGCCAAAACCGTTATCGCTGGATTAAACGTAAAATTTTCCACTCGAATGAAAATCAGTATTATTGGTGCCGGTCTGGGCGGATTATCCGCAGCAGCTTTACTCGCCGCTCAGGGGCACGATGTGGAACTTTTTGAACAGAATGACCATGTCGGCGGAAAGATGCAGGAGTTCAGCGTTGATGGATTCCGTTTCGACACCGGCCCGAGCCTGCTCACCATGCCTTTCCTGCTGAAGGAGGTTTTTGACCGGTGTGGGAAAAAGGCAGCGGACTATCTGGAATGGGAATCTGTCGATCCGGTGTGTCGTTACCAGTACTCCGACGGCGTCATTTTTACCAACTACCGCGATCCGGAAAAAAATCGTGCGGAACTGTTGCGGATCGCTCCGGAGGATGTGGATGCCTGGGATTCGTTTCTCGATTATAGTGCCGATCTCTACCGGCGCACATCAGGCCCATACCTGTTTAATCCACTGCAGGCCATGCGGGATATCCGCCCCTCCGATCTGCCCGACATGCTTCGGATTGATGCGTTCTCCACCGTATCCAGCCGAGTTGATGACTATTTCAGCTCCCACCGCCTGCGTCAGCTTTTTAAACGTTTCGCAACCTACAACGGATCCTCACCCTTTCTTGCCCCGGCGACCCTTAACATTATTCCCTATGTGGAACTGCGACTTGGCGGATATTATATCCGTGGCGGGATGTACCGCCTTGCCCGGGCATTGCACAATCTTGCCCGGGATTGTGGGGTTCGGGTATATACCGGCACACCGGTCGATCTGATTGTACCCGACCCCTCAAAAAAGCGCAGTATTTCCGGTGTGATGATCAACGGATCCCTCCATGAGGCCGATGTTGTTGTTGCCAACAGCGATGCAACCGACACCTACCTCAACCTCCTGCCCGAAAATGCGCTCTCCGGCAGAAAACGAAAGAAAATCGCACGCACCGAGCCCTCCTGCTCAGGGTTTGTTGTAATGCTGGGTATCAATCGAACCTATAATCAGCTTGAGCACCACAACATCTTCTTTTCGGATGATTATAAAGATGAGTTTCGTGCCATTTTTGAGCGCAGAGAACTGCCTGTTGAACCGACCGTGTATCTCACTAACACTTCCCGGACGGATCCGGAAGACGCCCCTCCCGGCTGTTCCAATCTCTATCTGCTGGTGAATGCCCCTTATACACAAAACGGGCAACTCTGGCATGAGTGGACGGAGACCTATACCGATCACATCATCCATACGCTGGAGGACCGCGGGCTGGACGGCCTCAGGGAGTCCATTGTCGTCCGTGAAGCCATTACACCGGCCGATTTCGAACGCCTTTACGGATCCAACAAGGGGAGTATCTACGGCACAAGCTCCAACAACCGCACCGCCGCTTTTGCGCGACCGCGTAACAAGTCACCCTGGTTTGATAACCTCTACCTTTGCGGCGGCAGCACACACCCTGGCGGTGGGATTCCCCTGGTTCTTCAATCTGCGATGAACGTAAGCTCGCTGATGGAGCGTAACCTTACATAAAAATCTGCCGGTGGGGAAGAATTATCGGTGGTAACGGCTTGCATTAGAACGGACCGGTTCACTTCTCGGTCCGTTTCCCCAGATTAATCACCTCAACGTCTTTCACTTTGCTATGGTCAATCCGAAAGCGAACGATGGTACGATATTCCTGAAACCCCTGCTTGCCGGCCGCACCGGGGTTCATATAAATCATATTTTGCTTCTCCGGATCACGTGCAATTTTCAGGATATGGGTGTGTCCGCATATGAACAAATCGGGTGGATTTGATTCCAGTTCGCCTTTGATCGGCAGCGCGTACCGGCCGGGATTGCCACCGATATGTGTCATCCAGACATCAACCCCCTCACGGACAAACCGCTGATGCAGCGGATATTCGTCACGGACATCCGTACCATCAATATTACCGTAAACACCGGTGAGCGGTGCGATTTTTTTCAGTTCCTGCGCTATGGTTATCGAACCGAAATCACCGGCATGCCAGATTTCATCCACTCCCGAGAAATAGTCGGCGATTCGGGGATCCAGGAAATGATGGGTGTCTGCTACAAGCCCTATTTTAAGCATCGTCCATATTGTGTATCATAGGGTCTAATGTGTCTGTTATCGTACCATTATACGGCAATAACCAACACAGGTAAAGCAAAAAATGTAACTACCAGTAACCCCCGGTACCTATTTCCAATGCCTGAAGTCAGTATCAGCATCATCATTGTATCCTGGAACGCTCTGCTTCATCTAAAAACCTATCTGTCTTCGGTGTGGGAACATTCGCACCAAGATGCCGAGATCATTCTGGCTGATAATGCCTCCACCGATGGTTCGGCCGCATGGGTATCGGAACAGTTTCCGGAAATCCGAATTGTGACCCTGGAAAAAAATTTCGGTTATTGTGGGGGAAACAACCGGGCTGCCATACATGCCCGGGGGAAATACCTGCTTTTTTTAAACAACGATGTTGAAGTGACTCCCGGATGGCTGCCTCCCCTTGCTGAGATGCTGGATGGTGATCCTCGGATTGCCGCCGTTCAGCCCAAATTGCGCAGCTATACCGATCCCGCATTTTTCGAATATGCCGGAGCCGCCGGCGGGTTCCTGGACCGGTTTGGATATCCGCTGTGCCGCGGCCGCATTTTTTTTACGGTGGAAAAAGATGCAGGTCAGTATGATGATGCCTGTGACATCTCCTGGGCAAGTGGTGCGGCTCTCTGTATTCGCAGTGACCGGTTCCGGGAGATTGGCGGATTTGATGAGTCCTTTGAATTTCATATGGAGGAGATCGATCTGTGCTGGCAGTTATGGAACAGGGGGAATCGGGTGCGCTACTGCCCCGAATCGACCGTATTCCACCTCGGCGGCGGATCGCTGCCCACCGACTCCCCGCGCAAAACCTATTATAACTTCCGTAACAGCCTGAAAATGCTCTACAAAAACAGTACTCCCGGAAACCTCTGGCCCCGGCTCCTTTCCCGCCTGGCACTAGATTACATTGCGATAATCCGGGCCCTGTTAACCATTCGATTACGGGAAGCAGGCGCCATCATGCGTGCACAGTTTTATTTTTTGCGGTCCCTCCCCGGGTTGCGGAAGAAACGGAAGGATTTGTCAATACACCGTGTAACTCCGTCCGATATCCCTGTTCTGCAACCATATACCGTGCTTTGGCACTATTTCATCCGTAAAAAGAAAACGTTTAACCAGCTCCCGAATACTGGAATTTAACGGCCAAACTGACTAATTTCATCCATTCCCGGCCACGCAGTTAACTCCTTTTTTATGCAACAAATGATGAATGAAACCATTCCCGACTTTCACCAGACCATCCCGGTGGATCAGGTGGGTGTAGAAGAACGGGTTGCCCGGTTCCGGACCCGAAGCATCAAAAACGAATCGAAACTTTTTGCACTGAAACTGGCGCTTCAAATGGTCGACCTGACCACGCTTGAAGGGATGGATACACCCGGGAAAGTCCGGCAGTTGTGCCACAAAGCGATGCACCCATACGGGGGCGATCCCGACATACCCGGAGTTGCCGCGATCTGTGTCTATCCGAATCGGGTACGACTTGCCAAAGAGACCCTGAAGGGATCCGGCATCCATGTCGCCAGCGTAGCCACCTCTTTTCCAAGCGGGATGAGCAGTCTGGAATCGCGTATTAACGAAGTGAAATTTGCTGTGGATGAGGGAGCAGATGAAATCGACATGGTCATTTCGCGATGGGCTTTTCTTAAGGGGGACTACAGATATGTTTTTGATGAAGTGGCCCGGTTCAAAGAGGCCTGCGGATCAGCGCATCTTAAAGTAATTCTCGAAACCGGCGAACTGGAAACCTATGAGAATGTCCGGAAAGCAAGTGATATCGCCATGTATGCCGGAGCCGATTTTATCAAAACGTCCACCGGCAAAATGAGTCCGGCTGCCACCATGCCGGTCACACTCGTAATGCTCGAGGCAATTCGCGACTATTATTTCAAAACGGGCCATAAAATAGGCATGAAACCTGCAGGGGGCATCCGCGATTCCAAAACAGCCCTGCACTACCTGGTTATGGTCAAAGAGACCCTCGGGTCCGACTGGCTCGCCCCCTCTCTGTTCCGTTTTGGTGCCAGTTCGCTGGCCAACGATCTGCTGATGCAGATCATCAAACAGAAAACCGGATCCTATCAATCACCCGATTATTTCTCCATCGGATAATAACTTATGACAGAAAAAGATCTCGCCCAGCGCACCAGCCTTCGTTTTAACGACCTTTGGAGCTACGATTCTGCTCCGGAAAGTTCCGACTATGTCCAGCTGAAGGAACGTTACGACCTTTTCATCGACGGTGCTTTTCAACCACCGGAAAACGGCAAATATTTCAAGAGCATCAACCCCGCGACCGAAGAGGTGCTGTCCGAAGTTGCCGATGCCGGTAAAGCAGATGTTGACAAGGCAGTGAAAGCAGCCCGAAAAGCGTATAACGGAACCTGGTCCAGAATCCCGGCCAAAGAACGGGGCAAATATATCTATCGGATATCACGGATGATCCAGGAACGTGCCCGCGAATTTGCCATTCTGGAGTCCATGGATTCCGGTAAACCGATCCGTGAGTCGCGTGACATCGATATTCCCCAGGTTGTTGCGCACTTTTTTTATTATGCTGGCTGGGCGGACAAACTCGATTATGCCTTTCCCGGCGTAAAACCGAAAGCGGTTGGTGTCGCCGGACAGATCATCCCCTGGAATTTCCCGTTGCTGATGGCCGCCTGGAAGATTGCCCCGGCTCTTGCCGCTGGTAATACGGTCGTCATAAAGTCAGCGGAGTCAACGCCCCTCTCGTTATATAAACTGGCCGAGCTGCTGCGTGATGCGGAGCTTCCACCAGGCGTGGTGAATATCATTTCCGGGGCGGGCAATACCGGAGCCGAGATTGTGCAGCATCCCGATATTGATAAAATCGCATTCACCGGCTCTACCGAAGTCGGCAAGCTTATCCAGAAGTCGGTGGCCGGTACCGATAAAAAATATACGCTTGAACTGGGTGGAAAAGCGGCCAACATCGTATTCGAAGATGCCCCTGTCGATCAGGCTGTCGAGGGAATTGTAAATGGAATTTTCTTCAACCAGGGGCATGTCTGCTGTGCCGGATCGCGCCTGCTGGTTCATGAAGCGATCTCCGAAGAGCTGGTCCGGAAACTGAAAATGCGGATGGAGACACTGATTGTGGGAGATCCGCTTGATAAAAATACCGATATCGGTGCGATCAATTCCAGGCCGCAACTGGAAAAAATCCAACGTTACCTGGCCGAAAGCGTTGAAGAGGGCCAGGATATTTATCAAACCAAATGTACGTTACCGGAGAAGGGATACTGGTGCTGCCCTACGCTTGTTGATAATGTGAGCCAGTCACATCGTGTGGTTCAGGAGGAGGTATTCGGGCCCGTGTTGACCATTCAGACTTTCCGGACGCCGGCCGAAGCGATATCCCTGGCAAATAATACCCCATACGGACTCTCCGGCGGCATCTGGACCGACAAGGGATCAAAGATCTTCAAGGTCGGCAAAGATATTCGGGCCGGTGTTATCTGGTCCAACACCTTCAACAAGTTTGACCCCACCTCCCCCTTCGGCGGTTACAAAGAGAGCGGGGTCGGACGCGAAGGCGGCTTACACGGACTATTACCCTACCTGGAGTTATCAAAATGACCAATAGACTGAATGTGCTGAAAACCTGCAAACTTTATATCGGCGGAAAATTCTCCCGTACAGAATCGGAACACTATTTTCAGGTGTTTGATAAAAAGAAAAAACCGCTGGCCAATCTGAGCCGTGCCACCAGAAAGGACATGCGCAATGCCGTAAAGGCGGCACGCGGCGCCCAGTCGGGCTGGGCCGGGCGCTCAGCATACAATCGCGGCCAGATTCTCTACCGAATGGCTGAGATGTTGGAGGGACGCCGTGATCAGTTCGTTGCTGAGCTGGAGCGTGTTGCGGTTTCCCAAAAAAAAGCCGAGGATGAAACGGATGCGGCGATCGACCGCCTGGTGCATTATGCCGGCTGGACCGACAAGTATCCGGCGTTATTCAGTACGGTCAATCCTGTCGCGAGTCCTCATTTCAATTTTTCCATACCCGAGCCAACGGGTGTGACGGGCATTGCCGCACCGGATGACCAGCCCCTCATCGGGTTGGTTTCTCTTGTTGCTCCGGTAATTGCCGGTGGAAACAGTTGTGTGATACTCGCATCCGAGTTGTATGGTTCCATAGCCTGCACCCTGGCAGAAATCATTCACTCGTCGGATGTTCCGGGTGGTGTCGTCAACATCCTGACCGGGTTCCGCGGGGAAATCATCCCTCATATGGCCAAACATATGGACATCAACGCAATACTGAGCGGCGCCGATGATCTGTCAGCAAAAAAAATAATACAGGAAAATGCTCACTTGAACGTTAAGAGAGTACACTTTTACGAAAAAACCGACTGGATGAAAGAAGCATCATCATCCCCTTATCACATTCTGGATTTCCAGGAGATTAAAACCACCTGGCATCCCGTTGGAATCTAAGAAATTGAGGTACATGAAGACCGAAACCACACTCCGACCCGATGGGCCACATCGCCGGCCGGTCTCTTTTGCAGGCATAAGTCTGATGCTTGTCATCATGCTCATCATAGCATCCTGTGCTACTACGGATGAACTCAAAGATGATGAAATGGAGCGTCTGCTGGATGAAGCAACCGAAGAGTATGGTGACTTGGCCGAGTATATGGACGAAAGGGATACGTATGAAGAGGCTCTTGATGGTGAGGCTCTCGAGGAGTTAGAAGCCCGGGCTGAGGAGTTACTGAGCGAGCTGCCTGAACTGAGTGTCAATCTGGAGCGGCATCGAAGCCGGTTATCCGACCATCATGCTGTTTTGCGGAATGATATTCCGGAAGTATATATTGAAAAACAGGAAACGGAGCGGCGTGCCGAGAGCAACCGGGGCTTCCGTATCCAGATAATTTCCACTCAAAACTCCCGCCTGGCAGAAGATATCCGTGAAGATTTTGAAGAGTGGATACAGGATATCAGCTCCCCGCCCTATGCCCGAACATACATGGTTTTCCAGCAACCCTACTACCGGGTCCGGGTCGGTGATTATCTGGATCGTGAAAAAGCAATGGAGTTTACCGAACTCGTCCGGCTGCGATATCCCGATTCCTGGGTGATACACAGCCAGATCAATGTAGGACGGGTAGAGCGGTAACCGTATTGTGCTACAATTCTGAATTTTCCGTTTCGTATTCGGCGGGTGATGGACAACTGCATACCAGGTTACGGTCGCCATACACATCATCTATACGGGCCACGCCCGGCCAGAACTTCCGTTCTTCTATCCATTCCAGCGGATAGGCCGCCTCGTTACGTGTATAAGAGTGATTCCATTCATCTGACGTAACCATCCGGGCGGTATGAGGGGCGTTTTTCAGCGGATTGTCCGTTTTATCACGAATCCCCATTTCAATTTCATCAATCTCCCGGCGTATAGCGATCATTGCCTCACAAAAGCGGTCCAGTTCTGCCTTGGTCTCACTTTCGGTCGGTTCGATCATCATTGTTCCGGGAACCGGAAACGAGATCGTCGGAGCATGATATCCATAATCTACCAGCCGTTTGGCAATATCGGTGGCATCAATACCGCTGCTTTTCTTGAAGCCGCGCAATTCAATGATCATCTCATGTGCTACGCGGCCGTTTTTCCCAACATAGAGCGGTTTATAATGATCCTTCAGCAGTTCCTTGATGTAATTTGCATTCAGGATTGCAAGTTGCGTTGCCCTGGTGAGCCCTTCGGCACCCATCATACGAATATACGCGTATGAGATTGCCAGAATGGACGGACTGCCAAACGGTGCCGCAGCAACGGCATGATTGCTGCTGTCCCGGTTTATGTGTCCGGGCAGATGCGGTTCGAGATGGGAAACCACACCGATCGGGCCGACACCGGGCCCGCCTCCACCATGAGGGATACAGAATGTCTTGTGAAGATTCAGATGACAAACATCAGCACCCACATACGCCGGTGTGGTGATACCGACCTGGGCATTCATGTTGGCGCCATCCATGTATACCTGGCCTCCATATTCATGTATCAGAGCACAGACTTCGCGAATATCCTCCTCAAAAACACCATGCGTGGACGGGTAGGTC
>SLLW01000225.1 GCA_007133875.1 Balneolales bacterium
TCAATCGTGGTATGAATCACCAGGCCGTCCCGATACAGATCGTATCCGTTTTCAGTTGCCCATCCCTGTATCTGTTGCCGGACATACTGTCCGAAATACCGGCTTTCCCGTCCGGTCCGAAATGGGGGGTTATAATCCAGAACGATAGGCTCGGAGACAAGCTGGTTAAGTTCCTGCTGCGTGAGAAAACCATGGCGTGCCATTTGAGAAAGCACCACATTGCGACGGCGGAGGGAGCGTTCCGGCCGCGTTCGCGGATTAAGTGCCGATACCGCTTGCAATGTACCAACCAGGGTTGCCGCTTCAGGTATATTCAGATCGCTTGCAGGTTTGTTGAAATGTGTAAGAGCCGCCGATTCAATACCAAAGGTGCTGTTACTGAATTCAACGGTATTCAAATACATCTCGATGATCTCCTGCTTGGTGTAGTTCTGCTCGATCTGTATGGCTGTTATGATTTCCCGGAGTTTTCGGGTAACACTGACTTCCCGGCCGATGGAGCGGTAGAGGTTTCGTGCAAGCTGCTGGGAAATAGTAGATCCCCCCTGGGGGTTACCGCGAATAATATGATAAGGAATGGCCATTGTCCGAAAGAGGTCCACGCCCCAGTGGGTGTAGAAACGGTGATCTTCAGTTGCGACCAGGGCGTCTATCACATTCGGAGAAATTTCATCATACCGGATATAGGTCCGGTTTTCTGTAAAGTATTTATCGAGTACCTGTCCGTCCCGGCTCATAACGAAACTGGCTTCGTCCGTTTGGGGATTTTCAAGTTCTTCAATAGAGGGCAACCCTTGAGCAAGGTAAAGGAAAAAAAAGAAGCCGATTAAAAGTCCGCCGGCAACGACAGTCCCAAAAGCGATAAAAATATGGCGCCATTTGACGGGGGTGTTTTCTCCGGAAGATCTGATGCGGTGCCATGTTCCGGATGCAAGCGAAGAGGCTCCAGACCGTTTTCCCGAAGTTCCGGACCTGGAGCTCCCGGCATCTTCTTTTCGTCTCCTGGCCATTTCACGGCGGTATTCCGGATCATTCAGGTAGCGATCCATGTCCATATCGTTCGAATCGTTGTTTGTCATGCTATTGGTTATCCCTCATTATGTGCCGTTTCCAGTATCCGTCTATCCGCAACCCATGTAACGAGCTGATATGTTTTATTGGTATAAAGCCCAACGGTTTTGTGGGTTGACAAGCTGCCACAATTCAGGCAGGCTTTCCCATCTTGCTGCCATAAACGGGGTTGGTGATGATGGCCATAAACGACAGCTGTGATGTCCGGGTCGTTGGTTACTTTCTGTTCTGCCCAGTTATCCAGCAAAGTCCGTTTATGCCGGCATTTCGGATGATCCGGATGTTTTCTGGATGTGTTGGAAAACCACCTCATCAGCTTCCAGCCGGATTGTGGTGACAGCAGTTTCTGATATATAGTGATAAAATACGAATTTCTGAGCAACCGATGTATAAAGGGACGTGGAATTTTCATGCTGCGATCCTGCAGTCCATCCCCATGCAGCACAAGGATATTCTCATCATCACATAAAAGCACCCGGTATTCGGGTTCCACGTCAAATCCGAGTTGTTCCAGATATCCGAAGGTCCAATTGTCATGATTCCCTGTCACAAAGAGGGTATGATTTCCGGTACGTTTGTGGTAATCCCGGAAATGTCGGAGAAGTTTTTCGCCAAGGGGTGGCGGGCCGGACGGATACTCCATCCAGTAATCAAACAAATCACCCAATATAACCGGTACGATCTTGTGATCTTCGCAGTAACGAATCAAATCGATTACCATCTGTTCAAGATCCCTGGTTTGTGAGTCGGTACCGGCACCGAGATGGACATCCGCCAAAAACAGCAATGTTGTACCCGGCTCGATGGGGGTACTATTTTTTTCGATAGATAACAAAACGAATAAACTCGGTAAATAAATGGCGGGTATCGGATTCGGGAAATTCTTTAAGCAGGATCAGTGCTTTTCCGGCATAGAGTTCCATTTTTTGCCGGGCATATTCCAGGCCACCATTGTCTTCGACGAACGTTTTGATTTTCGTGACATCTGCAGCGCTTTTCTTTTTTCTCCGGTAGAGCCACTGCATCTTTCTGCGTTCAATCTGGTTGACAGCTCGTAATGCCGCAATGAATGGAAGGGTTATCTTTCGCTCCAGAATGTCATTTCCCGCAGATTTACCGGTTTGCCGCTGACTGTAATCCAGCAGATCGTCCCGGATCTGGAATGCGAGGCCGATATGGTATCCAATCTCATGCATGCGCGTACGGATTTCCGGAGTGGCAGAGGCACTAATGGCCCCGCATTCGCAACAGGCAACCAGCAAACTTCCGGTTTTTTCCGAGATAATCTGATAATATTTCTCTTCGGTCAGGTTTTGCAGCTTGGAAGCTTTCAACTGTCGCAGCTCGCCTTCACTCATGTGTTTGACGGCTGTCGACAACACCTTCAGCAGTTCGAACTCCTCGGACTCGACGGCAACAAGAAGCCCCTTTGCCAGCAGGAAGTCGCCCAGCAATACACTGGCTTTGTTCTTCCATACTTTATTAATGCTGAAAAATCCCCTGCGACGGTCGGCATCGTCAACGACATCATCGTGGATTAGGGTAGCGGTGTGCAGCAGTTCGATCATCGTTGCAGCAGTATAGGAGCGATCTGTAATTCCGCCGCAAAGTTTTGCTGAAAGGAGAACCAGCATGGGCCGCATTTCTTTACCCTTCATCCGCATGAGGTAATTAATGATGCGGTTCAGGAGAAATACATCGGTATTAAGTTGCTGTCGGAAGTGGGTTTTAAAGGTGCCGAGTTCACTGCTGATGGGTTTTTGAATGTCAGCAAGTGATTTTATGGCAGGCGCGCTTTTCTTGTTTTTATTCTCTGTTTCTGCTGTTGTCATGCAAAAGTGCCAATCATTTTGAGATTAATTTTGGTATCTTTCGACCGGAATTATAAGGAACGGCACCGGCAGTTATATATATATGAATTGACGGTACCACGTAACCCGAAGTTTTCTGAACTTAAAATCTTTATAAATGACATTGAAAACAATTAAACGTATTGCTGTATTTACAAGCGGTGGTGATTCACCCGGCATGAATGCTGCTGTGAGGGCAGTTGTACGTACGGCACTGAGTAACGATGTTAGTGTCCTGGGTGTTCGTTTTGGTTATCAGGGCATGATTGAAGGTGACTTTGTAGAACTTGAGGATCATTCGGTATCGAATATTATTCAGCGTGGCGGAACAATTCTCAAATCGGCACGTTCAAAAGATTTCCGTGAATATGAAGGTAGGAAAAAGGCTGTTGAGAATCTGAAAAATAACGATGTAGATGCCATTGTAGCCATCGGGGGAGACGGAACATTCCGGGGAGCATCGGAACTCAACGATGAGTTTGACATCCCCGTCGTTGGTGTGCCCGGAACCATCGATAACGATCTCTCGGGGACCGATGAGACGATCGGTTATGACACGGCCATGAATACCGCAATGGAAGCAATCGACAAAATCCGGGATACGGCTGACGCCCACGAACGACTTTTTCTGGTCGAAGTCATGGGCAGGGAAGCCGGTTTCATTGCACTGGAAACCGGTATTGCAACCGGTGCCGAGTTGATCCTGTTGCCGGAAGCGGTATCTCAGGTGGATGATGTGAGGGAATCCTTGAACGAAGTGTTCAAAGTACAGCGCCGCAGCAGCCTGGTCATTGTCGCAGAAGGAGACGAAACCGGCGGTGCTATCAAACTTGCTGACAACCTGAAAGATGATTTTGAAAAATATGAGATGCGGGTCAGTGTCCTGGGCCATATTCAGCGTGGCGGTTCCCCGACATCACGCGACCGTGTACTGGCCAGCCGCCTTGGAAGTGCCGCTGTCCATGCATTGATCGATGGACATACCAGTGTTATGGTTGGAGTGGTCAACAATTCTACAAAACTCACACCGATGCGAAACACCTGGTCGAAAAAGAAAAGTCTGAATTATGAACTGCTGGAACTGGCGAAAGTTCTGAGCTAATACTAAAACTGCAGCTAATGTTTACAATTGATACAACCCGTTCCCGGCCGTTTATTACCGATCAGGAGTGGAAAGAAGCAAGAAACAGCATACTGAAGTCTTCCGCTGATCTGGATGCGCGTAACGGAAAAGGTACAGAATGGCTTGGATGGCAGGATATCCTGAAGAGCCCAAACGACGCACTGCTCGAAACCATGGAGACCATCGGCTCCGACATCCACAGAAACGCAGATGTATTTATTATTTGTGGCATCGGCGGTTCTTATCTGGGAGCCAAAGCGGTCATTGACGCACTTATTCCCGAATTCCAGGAGGAGGGTCCGGAAATTATATATGCCGGCCACCAGATCTCCGGCCGGTACCTGAAGCGGTTGCTTGACTGGCTGGAAAAACCCAAAGCCGACGGCCGGAAAAAAGAGGTGTATCTGAATGTGATATCAAAATCCGGTACCACCATGGAGACGGCGATTGCATTTCGTGAACTCCGGACCTGGATGCATAAAACTTATGGTGATGACGCCATAACGCGGATTTTTTGCACCACCAGCAAAGAGGGTGGTGCCCTCAATAAGATCATCAAGGCGTTTGGATATCGTAAGTTTATTCTGCCGGCCGATATCGGCGGACGCTTTTCGGTACTGACTCCCGTCGGATTGTTGCCGATAGCAGCGGCTGGTATTGATGTGAAACGCCTGTATTACGGTGCGGTCGAGGCCTACCGGAACCTGGAAAACTCACGGGATAATTTGCTGGATTATACGACTGCACGATATGCTTTGTACAGCAAAGGATATTCGGTGGATCTGCTTGCAACGTTTGAACCCGCCCTGGTATCGATGGGAGGATGGTTGCAGCAGTTGTACGGGGAGAGTGAAGGTAAAAATGGCAAAGGCTTGTTCCCGTCTGTAGCCCAGTATTCGACCGATTTACACAGTCTTGGACAGATGGTTCAGGATGGGAAAAGAAATATTATCGAGACTTTTTTAACCATTCAGAATCCGGGGCAGACCATGAGAGTCTCGCCTGATCCCCGTAACTATGATGGCCTGAATTATCTGGCCGATAAAAGCATGGAATTTATCAACGACAAAGCCTTTCAGGGAACGGTCATAGCGCATCAGGAAGGGGGGGTGCCGATTCTTATTGGTACGCTTGATAAACTGGATGCTGAAAGCATTGGCCAGGCGATCTACTACTTTGAGCTTGCAACAGCAATTTTTGTCTATTCCCTTGGTGAAAACCCGTTTGACCAGCCGGGAGTGGAGGCGTACAAAAAAGCGATGTATGAACTACTCGGCAAGGAGGACTAACCGGTTATGACAGATTCAAAGAATGGTGGTTTCTCCTACTATGCAATTGCCGGAAATATCGGAGCTGGAAAATCATCACTCACCACGCTGCTTGCAAAACATTTCAAATGGAAGGCTTACTACGAATCGGTCGATGACAATCCCTATTTATCCGATTTTTATGAAGACATGAGACGATGGAGTTTCAATCTTCAGGTTTACTTTCTCTCCAGCCGATTTCGGAGCCAGAAAGAGATTTTGAACACGCGTGAAAGTTTTGTTCAGGACCGGACGATTTATGAGGATGTGGAAATCTTCGCAAAGAACCTCTATCAAATGGGTCTTATGAGTAAGCGGGATTATGAAAATTACAGTAATCTGTTTCATGAAATGGTTGAATTTCTATCGCCTCCCGACTTGTTGCTCTATTTGCGGGCCGATGTTCCGACACTGGTAAGGCAGATACAGAACCGGGGGCGTGACTATGAAAGTACAATCCGGATTGAATACCTCGAACGTCTCAATAACCTGTATGAAGAATGGATCAACCGTTACCCCTATGAAAAGCTGATTATCGATACCGACCACCTTGACTTTGTAAATGAGAAGGAGGATCTGGGAAAAATTATCGAAATGATTGAACAAAGACGGTTTGGATTGTTTTCATAGCGTTGTTTGTCAGATCATTTTTTGCTAACTTTGATAGCTTTGGTAAAAAAGAATATAGAGATATGATTTCGTTTCGTTTGAACGAGATACCCAATGGTTTGTCGGAAGAAGATCTGTCGGTTTCGGCAGAAGAGATGAATGTTGACCAGACAGGTATAACAAAAGTGCGTTTGCACCTTCGCTTTAACAAGCAGGATGAACACCTGAGAATCGAGTGCAGCATGGTTGCGGAAGCGACCTTTACATGTGACCGGTCACTGGATTCGTTCAATACGGAACTAAACAGCAAATACGAAGTGGTTTTTCAAAATAATGTAACCGATGAACGTGAGGATTTGTCTGGTGCGCTCAAGCGACTGGATCCGGCTCAAAACGTTATCGATATCACCAAGGAATTGCGTGATACGGTGCTCCTGAGTGTTCCTGTAAAAAAACTTCATCCCCGTTATTATGAAGATGGAAAAATTACCGAATTTGAGGCCAGCTTTGGCGAACGTGAAAAAGAACATGATCCCAGATGGGATGAATTGAAGAAATTGAAACAGAACATTCAAAAGAATTAACAATCAGAACTTATGGCACATCCCAAAAGAAAAACGTCTAAAGCACGACGCGACAAACGACGCACCCACCAGAATTTACCCGATGTAACCCTGACCGAATGTCCCAATTGCGGAACGACCCACCAGCGGCACCGTGCCTGTTCGGAATGTGGCTATTATCGTGGACGCCAGGTTGTTAAAGCTGCAAGCGAAGCTTGATTTTTCGATACATTGTTGACACGATCGACACATGGCGATCCCCTGCACCGGTAAATTTATTGTATTACGGAGTTATCATGATCACAAACGCAATAGTGATACATTCTTCTGTTGTTACCCTGTAAAAGGGCTGGTATTATGATCCGCAAGAAGTTTATTTGTTGTTAATTAAACATATTGAAAATATGAAAATAGCTGTTGATGCTGCCGGGGGCGATCATTATCCTGGGAACCCTGTAGAAGGTGCCATTCTGGCCGTAAATGAAGATTCGAATTTGTCGGTGATTCTTTTGGGGCCGAAAAAGGCAGTTGAAGAGGCGCTGTCCGGACACGATTATCCGAAAGATCGTATTTATGTCCATGATTCACCTGAAGTGATCGGCATGGAAGAGTCTCCCTCTCAGGCCGTAAAAAGCAAGCCCCGTTCATCGATTGTGGAAGGCCTGGGAATGCACCAAAAGGGGATGGCGGATGGCTTTGTCAGTGCCGGAAACACCGGGGCATTGATGGCCGCATCAGCTTTTATCCTTGGGCGTTTGGATGGCGTATTACGACCTACCATCGCCACTTTTTTTCCAACCGTGAAAGGCGCCGGCCTGATGATCGATGCCGGGGCAAATCTGGATGCCAAACCGGAAATGCTCTTCCAGTTTGGTGCCATGGGCAATATATACGCTCGTGATATCATGGGCATAGAGGTTCCAAGAGTCGGATTACTGAATGTAGGCGAAGAGAAGGAGAAAGGTTCCGAGACGTTGAAAAAAGCCTATCACCTGCTGGAGGCACTTCCCGGGTTTATTGGCAATATTGAGGGGCGTGATATCCTTTCCGGACAAGCCGATGTATTTGTATGTGATGGAATAACTGGTAATATCCTGCTGAAATTCGGAGAATCGATTCCCGATGCGTTAAAGACGCTGTTGATGGGAGTGATCAAGAAGAAGCAGTTGAATGCCGAACAGGCGGGCATGGTCGCTTCATTGCTGGAGGAAGCTTTTGCACCATTTGATTATCAGCGAGTAGGTGGGGTACCCTTTCTCGGAGTCAATGGGATAAGCATGGTAGGCCACGGAGGAAGTTCGCCGGTCGCTGTCAAAAATATGATTCTCAACGCCGTAAAAATGGCGGAAACCGATATTAACAAAAAGATCATCGCATCTGTAGCCTGACGGCTGGTCGATCATCCCATGTAATCACGGACTGGTAGAAATTTAGGAATGAGTTCTAAAATAAAAGCAAAAATTTCGGCTGTGGGCCATTATTTGCCCGATTATGTCTTGACGAATAAAGAGCTGGAATCGTTGGTTGAGACAAATGACGAATGGATCCGGACCCGGACGGGCATCAGCGAACGCAGAATTCTTAAAGATCCGGAGAAAGCATCGGCTTTTATGGCTGCCGAAGCTGCAAAAGAAATCCTGGAGCAGCGCGGCATCGAAGCTGAGGAAATTGATGCGATTATCGTAGCTACTATTACACCGGATTACATGTTTCCGGCGACGGCCTGTCTTACACAGACAATGATTGGTGCTACCAACGCTTTTGGATATGACCTTTCTGCGGCATGTTCCGGGTTTTTGTTTGCCCTGTCATCCGGATCAGCACTCATCGAATCAGGACAGTGTAAAAAAGTTCTGGTCATCGGTTCTGATAAAATGAGCGCCATCACTGATTTTACCGACCGCACCACCTGTATCCTTTTTGGTGATGGGGCAGCCGGTGTTCTTCTGGAACCATCCGACGATGAAAACGGTATCATTGACCACATCTTGCACTCATCCGCCGTCGGAGCCGAATCGTTGATGCAGGAGGCCGGTGGCAGCCGTAACCCGGCAACCCGTGATACGGTCGAGAATAAAAAGCATTATATCCGGCAGGAAGGGCGGTCAGTTTTCAAAAAAGCGACCGAAGGAATGGCAGATGTTTCGGTGGAAATCATGAAAAAAAACAACCTGACGGCCGAAGATATCCAGTGGTTGGTACCACATCAGGCAAACCTGCGGATTATTGATGCCACCGCACGGCGAATGGAACTGAATCCCGAAAAGGTCATGATTAACATTGGCAAATATGGGAACACGACCGCGGCAACCATTCCGCTTTGCCTGTACGACTGGAAGGATCGCCTGAATAAAGGTGATAACATTATCCTGGCTGCATTTGGAGGTGGATACACCTGGGGTGCCACTTATCTTAAATGGGCAATCTAATTATAATTCCATGAAAAAAGCGTATCTGTTTCCCGGTCAGGGATCACAAAAAAAAGGTATGGGTCAGGATCATTACCGGTTTGATCAGGATTTCCGGAAACGCTGTGATCAGGCTAATGAGATTCTCGGATTCCGCATAACCGATATCATGTTTGAGGATGAAGGAAATGCCCTCACACAAACAAAATTTACCCAGCCCGCTCTGTTTGTTCATGCCTGTGCTCTGTTCGAAATGTTGGGACACCAGCCCGATGTTGTGGCCGGCCATAGCCTTGGTGAATATACGGCGCTTACTGCTGCCGGAGTCATCCTGTTTGAAGATGCCCTTGTCGCCGTAAAAAAGCGGGGAGAACTGATGCAGCGTGCCGGAGAGAACAACCCCGGAGCAATGGCGGCTGTTATCGGACTCGAGGATGCCGTAGTTGAGAAGACATGCGAGGAAGTATCGGCAGAAGGAGAGGGGACGGTTGTACCGGCAAATTATAATGCCAGGGGGCAGCTTGTCATCTCCGGAAATGAGCAGGAAGTAACGACTGCTGTCGAAAAACTGAAAGAGTCCGGTGCAAAAATGGCAAAAACCCTTCCGGTAAGCGGGGCCTTTCACTCAACGTTGATGGAATCAGCCAGGGAAGAGCTGGATACAATAATAGACGATCTTATATTTGTTCCACCAAAAGCCTTTGTATATTCCAATGTCACAGGCATGGCATCGAAAGATCCGGACGTATTGAAACAGAATTTAAA
>SLLW01000072.1 GCA_007133875.1 Balneolales bacterium
CACAAACCGAAGGCTATTCAGCTTGGGCCAAGAGTTATTCTGGATGCGGAACGCTGTATTAACTGTACCCGGTGTGTGCGATTCACCGATGAAATCAGCAAGACCCGACAGCTGACCATCATCTCACGCGGTGACAAAAACTATCCCATGACGGCCGACGGTGAGACTTTCGACGATCCCTATTCGCTCAATACGGTGGATATTTGCCCGGTTGGTGCTCTAACTTCTGCCGACTTCCGGTTTAAGGCCCGCGTCTGGGAAATGAATCAATCTCCCAGTATCGATATGCACAATGGCAAAGGGTGCAATACCTATCTGTGGACACGTGACAATCTTGTACTTCGGGTTACACCGCGCTTCAATGAAGCGGTAAATGACCACTGGATGCCTGATGAAGCACGCCTCTCCTACCAAAAGTATAACGAAAACCGAATCTCCAAACCGTTAATACGCCTGGATGGCACCAACCAGGTACGGACTTCGTGGAACAACGCCGAGCTCACATTCCGCGAAGAACTGGAAAAACGCTCCGGATCCGAAATACTTGTGATCGGTAGTCCACATGCATCGGTCGAGGACAACTACGTTTTTAAAAAGTATTTCGAACAACTGGGAGCAGACAACTTCGTCTACGTACCGCATATCATACCCGGAGCCGGAGATGACCTTCTACTTACAGATGATCAGGCACCAAACACCCATGGCGCCAGATTGCTTGGATTCCGTGAAACGGACGAAAAGGGACTGATCAAGCGCATTGAAACGGATAAACCAAAACTGATTGCTGTACTGAGCGATGATCTGATAGGCCGCAGCAGTTTAACGGAGAAGCATTTCGCCGATGCCTTCACCGTAATGTGGGGTACCAATCACACCGAAACCTCCCGCAGCGCCAACCTGGTGATCCCGGTTACCTGTGCCGCCGAACATGCCGCATCCTACATCAATGTGGACGGCAGGATCCAGCGCACGGTTCCCGCCAAAGAGACACTCTATACGAACCGCAGACTCAATCTGGAGATGTCCATGAGTCGTCTGGATCACTACGGGACCAAATTCGACAACTGGGTGACGGATGCCAACCGGGTTGACTGCATCCCGGCGTGGGAATTTTTCTCCAGACTCACCGATGCAGAGTCCAAACTCTCATGGCAGTCATCACGCGAAATCCTTGAGGAGATCGCCGGTGTGCACCCTGTTTTCCAAAAGGTCTCTTACGACCGAATGGATGACGAGAACGGAATACAACTGGAATTGGAACAAACGACGGAAGCAAATACGGTATAAATGGATCCTCTATTATTTTCCACCCTGGTCATGCTGGCAGTAGTCCTGCTCTTTCTTATGCCCTCTGCGGCGGTAGCGGTATATGCCGAACGACGTGTCTCGGCCTTTATTCAAAACCGGTACGGTCCCAACCGGGTCGGTCCGCTGGGGCTCTTTCAGCCGTTTGCTGATGTAATCAAGCTTTTTCTGAAAGAAGATATCGTACCTACAGGAGCCAACCGTTTTCTCTACACTTTAGCTCCGATGATCCCGGTTGCAACCGCCATTATCACCGTAGCGGTTATTCCCTTTAGTGAGCATGTATTTATTACGGATATCAATGTTGGCGTACTCTTTATCCTTGCGGTGGCATCACTATCCGTTTACGGTGTCACTCTGGCCGGATGGGCATCAAACAGCAAATATTCCCTGCTTGGCGGACTGCGTGCTGCCGCACAGATGATCAGCTACGAACTGCCCATGGGTGTTGCACTTGCTTCCGTCATCCTATTTGCCGGATCACTTAGCATTGTGGAGATCGTCAACTCCCAGGAACTGTGGTGGAACGTCTTTCGAAATCCGATTGGGTTTGTAATTTTTACCATTGCTGCTTTCGCCGAAGCCAACCGCACACCATTTGATCTGGTCGAAGCGGAACAGGAACTGGTCGGCGGGTTCCACACAGAATATAGTTCGATGAAATTCGGGACATTCTTTCTGGCCGAATACATGCATGTGGTGATCGGCAGTATGCTTATAACGACCTTTTTCTTTGGTGGATATCATCTGCCATTTGCGGGATACTGGTTGCCGGAAATGGGTACCCTTGCAAAATCTATTCTGGATATACACGTTTTTCTTCTGAAAACGGCATTCGGCGCATTCTTTTTTATCTGGGTTCGCTGGACGATTCCCCGATTTAAATTCAATCAGCTCATGCGGCTTGGCTGGACACGCATGCTGCCACTGGCGATTATCAATTTCGCTGTAATTGCCATCATCCTGTACTATATCGGTTGATTGTTTTCCTTTATTGAAAATAACATAACCACGCCATAGCCCGGTGTGGTTCGCATCCCGGAAGACACATAACTGTTTGCGGAATGTTAGCAATGTATCCGCCGCAGATCGTAACTCCTATGGTATCATCCACACAAAAAAACGGTATAACACGAAGTGTCGCATTTCACACGCTCGGCTGCAAGCTTAACTTCGCCGAGACCTCGACATTAAAACGTCATTTCCGGGGTGACGCATTTGAGATCAAGCCATTTGACACGGTTTCCGATATCTACGTCATCAATACCTGCTCGGTAACCCAGGATGCAAACCGCGACTGCCGAAAAGTGGTTCGCCGTGCACAACGCCGCAATCCCAATGCGTTTATCGTTGTCACGGGATGCTATGCGCAGCTTGAGCCGGATGAGATAGCTGCCATTGACGGTGTGGATCTGGTTGTCGGAGCCAGGGACAAGTTTGATATCATGGATCTTGCAGGAAACTTTGAAAAACCGGACAAGACCATCATCCACCGCACCGATGTCAATGAAGCGGTCGATTTCCATCATGCCTTCTCCTCCAACGACCGCACCCGGGCATTTCTGAAGGTGCAGGACGGATGCGATTATAAATGCAGTTTTTGCACCATCCCGTTGGCCCGGGGGAAAAGCCGCAGTCCATCCGTGGAGATGGTTACGGATCAGGCAAAACAGGTAATAGCTGACGGGTACCGTGAAATTGTGCTCACCGGGGTTAATGTCGGGGATTTTGGCAGGCAATCAGGTGAAACATTCCTTGACTTGCTGAAAGCCCTTGACCCGCTTCCCGGACTCGACCGCATCCGCATCTCCTCCATTGAGCCGAATCTGCTTACCGAAGATATCATCCGTTTTACTGCCGGATCACGTACCATCCAGCCTCACTTCCATATACCACTGCAAAGCGGATCCAATGATATCCTGCAGCTGATGAAACGGCGCTACCGCACGGATTTATACCGCAGCAGAGTGGAATCCATCCTTTCCCACATTCCGGACGCCTGTATCGGTGTGGATGTGATAACCGGCCATCCCGGAGAGACCGATGCCCGTTTTCAGGAAACGCTGGCTTTTCTTAAGTCACTCGATATCGGTTACCTGCATGTTTTCACCTATTCCGAACGGCCCAATACCCATGCACGTGATATGGAAGATCCGGTCCCAAAAGAGGTCAGAAAAGCCCGAACCCACAAACTGCGGCGGCTTTCCGATCAGAAACGGTTTGATTTTGACACCCGTTTCGTCGGATCCGAACGCCCCGTCTTGATTGAACAGGAAGCCTCAGGCGGGCGGCTTTTGGGATGGACTGATAATTATATTCGTGTTTCGGTGCCACAGGATCCCGCGTTGATTAACAGGATCACCACCTGTCAGCTGAATGAGCGTCACCCGGGAGAGCCCGTGACCGGGACTGTTACAAACAATCAGCTCCCTGATGTTTCTGCTAATTCATCATCCATCGTCGACCACCATCACCCCCGGGAAAAACACCATGCAAGAAAACGAAGCCCAGAACCTGCTGAAGTCAATTCGTAATTTTTTGAAACAGGAGGAGGAGACGTACGGGCCCTTTCGGATCCCCACGGATGTTGCATCATCTGCCCCGGCCCGGATCGGTGAACCGTTGGCTGAACCTCAGACACCGAATGATCCAAAAACGGCGAATGAACCTCAAACGCTGAGTGAATCTCAGACACTCGACCAGCTTAAACGTATCTGTATAAATGCGGAAGAGCTCCGTACCGATCTGGAGAACACAAATCTGGTTTTTGGAACCGGCAATCCAAATGCCGATGTCATGTTCATTGGGGAAGCTCCGGGATCCGAGGAGGATAAACAGGGTGAACCATTTGTTGGCCGGGCCGGACAGCTGCTGAATAAAATACTGGCCGCCATTGATTTTCAACGGGATGATGTGTACATCGCCAATATTCTGAAACACCGTCCTCCCAATAACCGGGATCCGCTTCCCGATGAGCGGCAAAGAAGCCTCCCCTATCTCTACCGGCAGATCGACCTGATTCAGCCCCGGTGGATTGTCTGCCTTGGGCGGGTTTCGGTGCAAACGTTACTTGATACCACCAGGCCGATGAAAGAGCTGCGGGGCAAGTTCCATCCTTTCCGGAACGGCATCGAGTTAATGGTAACCTATCACCCTGCGGCGCTATTGAAGAACCCGGCCTGGAAAAGGGATACCTGGGAAGATGTTAAAATGCTTCGCGAACGTTATGACGAAATGACCTGAGTTTTTTTTCGGAATTCTTCGCTCCTGGGAAGCACACTTCTCTCTAAATTTTTATACCTTTATCAGTCTGAAACAGACTCCGGCAAACTGGTCCGCCAGGGTTATATCAGCTGGTTTATGCCAAAATCATCATCACTCCTTTTCCAGAAGTATGTCTCAATCATCACAAAATCAGAATAAAAAGCCGGATCCGTATACGCTTCTTGAAGCACAAGGGCGCATTCCTCCCCAGGCGGTTGAGATTGAGGAAGCCATTCTAGGGAGCATGTTGATTGAGGAGCAGGCGGCATCGACAGCACTTGAGATACTTCAGATAAATGATTTTTATAAACCGGCTCACCGTCACATCTTTGAGGTGATCAGCAAACTATACGAGCGGAACAACCCGCTGGACCTGCTGACCGTTGAAAGTGAATTGCGTGACCGTGAACTGCTGGAGACCATAGGCGGCAGCGCCTATCTCTCCGACCTCACCCGTGCCGTCAGTTCGGCAGCCAATATTGAATATCACTGCCAGATTGTTGCTGAGAAAGCGTTGAAACGCAATTTGATCCTGAGCTGCTCGGAAATCATTCAGGAGGCTTATGATGCCTCCAGTGACTCATTCGAAGTGCTGGATCAGGCGGAACAGCGAATATATGATATCACGAATGCGCGGGCCCAGGGTGGCAGCCGGTCACTGGGTGAAATCCTGAAACACACCCTCTCCTATCTTGAGGAGATACGCGGAAAGAAAATGGGGATTACCGGCGTACCTACCGGTTTGGACATTGATAACCTGACAGCCGGATGGCAGCGCGGTGACCTGATTATCGTGGCAGCGCGTCCATCAATGGGTAAAACGGCATTTACACTGACTGTTGCCCGGAATGCGGCTTTAAATCCGGATCCCGAGAAGAAAGCACCCGTTGCATTATTCAGCCTTGAGATGTCCGATCAGTCCCTGGTACAGCGCCTGCTCACCATGGAAGCCCGTGTTGATGCCCAGAAAGCCCGGACTGGAAAGCTCGAGGACAGTGAATTCAAGAATCTCATTGAAGGCGCCGGACGCCTGCACACCGCCCCGATTTTTATCGACGATACCCCGTCCATCAGCATCATGGAGATGCGTTCAAAATGCCGCCGCCTTAAAAACGAACATGGCATCGGTTTGATCATCGTGGATTACCTGCAGCTTATGACCGGTATGCAGAATGACCGGCAGAACAGGGAGCAGGAAATTGCGGGAATATCCCGGGGCCTCAAAGCGCTGGCGAAAGAGCTTGACTGTCCGGTGATCGCCCTGTCACAGCTCAGCCGGGCCGTGGAACAGCGGGGTGGTGACAAACGGCCACAGCTCAGTGACTTGCGTGAATCAGGTTCGATTGAGCAGGATGCGGATGTCGTCTGCTTCCTCTATCGTCCCGAGTATTATAAGATCACCACCGATGAGCAAGGGAATTCCACCGAAGGGGTTGCGGAATTGATCGTAGGAAAACAGCGAAATGGCCCCATAGGTACGGTAAGCCTGCATTTTGTAAAAAATTACGCCCGTTTCGAAAACCTCGCAAAATCATATCCGGAGACCCCTTATATCGAACAGGGTGATGAAGGTTCTCCGGCGCTTCCGGAAGGAACAGCGTCTGAAACAGACACCAGCGCAAAAAGGGCAAGGAAAACCGGTTTTACGCCTCCACCCGACGATGAGGATAGTCCGTTTTAATGCGCTCCAACAAATCATCATAGGTGTTGATGATGACACTCCAGTCAAGATCCCGGTTCACCGCTTGTAATGTCTGCAGCGGCAGCTTTTTATGATAACCGTCAAGCAGTTTTTTCATCTTCCGGAACAGGTCTGTATCATCTTCATAAAATACAGGACCGTGAAGCAACGGTTCCTGAAGTGATTTTGGAATCAACTCAGGATAGGTCAGGTCGCGCGGCAGCACAGGATGACACCCGCAATATACCGCCTCCATAATGGCTGTACAGAAAAACTCGTGCTGTGCAGTGGATACAACAAAATCCCCTTTCTGTAAGAGATCACCGTATTGCTGGCTGTTTTCAACAAAACCGTAATGGAGAATGCGGCTTCCGTACCGTTTCCAGGCCTCTTCAAACCGTTCCGAGTGATCATGCTGATGATCACCGGCGAGAATGAGATCGAATTTGCACTCGGCATCGTCCAGCTTGTCGATGACTTCGAAAAACTTGTCCGGATCTTTATCGAACGACCAACGCTGATTCCAGACTACTACGGGACGTTCGTTCGGTGCCCTTCTTTTGCGTTTTTCCACGGCAGGATCAAGCACTTTCAGATCTAGGCCCGGGTAGAGCAGATCCGATTTTTCGGCAATTTTGGATATTGATTCCGATTGTTGGTAATCCGGGAATTTTGCAAGAAAACCGGGTAATGCATCGAGAAATTCCCTCTTGTGGAAATCAGAATTGAACAAGACGAAATCGGCCGCAAGCACGCTCAGATAGTTGATATAACAATAGGTGAGATCCCGTTCTTCTGTGCCGGGAACCGGTTGCGTCAGCTGGTTTTCATGCATATAGAGCACAATCGGCACATGGGCAAAACGGGGGTTGGTCAGTGCGATAAACGCCGGAAGATTGGTCATGCTGCTGGCCATAACCAGATCGATCTGCTCTTTGATGTTTTCGGTTTTTTCGGCGAGTGTTACTGATCCACCGCTCATGCGCCATTTCCAATAACTGCCTTTCATCGTTACCGTAAACACATTGTGACGGGAGTGTTTGCTCAAACCGTCAATAAATGCCTGGTGTGATCCTCCTAAAAACGGCTCGACCAGTAGAATATTCATGGATAGTGCTCAGTATACAAGATGCCAGTTTTCTTCGAATACGTCCTCGTGACCAATCTCCTCCCTTCCATCAAGAAACTCGATAATCATATCCCCTACAGATCGGTCAATACGATCTATGACCGGCGCATCTTCAAGCATACGGAAGCCTCCACCGCCTTCAGCCCGGTAAGAGTTTATAGCAATCGTAAACCGGTCATCTTCTGCAACAGGCGATCCATCGTACCGCAGATTCGTGACCCGGCTACCGACCTCTTCCTGCAGATCCAGATGATAGGTCACACCAGCCAACATATCAAAATTGAAACCCTGCCACTCCCGGTTGATCCGGGGCAGTCCGTTTTCACCGGTACCTGTCAGGTAATATTGCGAACTGTGTTCCAGGTACTCACGTATTTGACTCCCCGTTATTTCGAGTTTATAGAGTGTGTTATAATACGGGTATAACAGCGCGATATCGCCACGAGTGATGGGCCCGGGTCCGAAAGTAACCGAGGTATTGAACGCAGCAGCAGCTGAAAGTTCCGCACCGGTTTTCTTTTTCTGAACCTGCTGAATGAGATCGATTACCGGAGTGTCCTGAAGACGCGCTTTTGCTGTTGTCCAGGTGTCATCCGTATGGATAATGGGCTCAGTTACATGATTTACCACCTCCTGATGGGCCTGGTCTGTCATCTCCAGAACATCAGGGTGCTCTGGAAAATCAGCAACCGGGTAGTTCCGTGTCTGTTGATCCACAATGGTAACGAGCCCATCCCCATCTCTGACAATCTCAAGCAGTGCGACACCGAGATGAGAGGCCCACCTGCCCGGCTGAATAACACCCACCTGGCGTCCATCGGCCCCTTCAAGGATTTCACCGTCTATCGATCGGTGCGTGTGACCCAATACCAGCAAGTCCACACCGGGGATTTGTTCCCCGATGGTCCGTCCGAAATTCTCTTCACCAAGATCCTCCCGGTGGTAACTGGATTCCCCGTCAAGACCACTGTGGGCGAGAATGATCACGATATCAACATCGTGAACATCCCGGACTTCAGAGACAAATCGACCGGCTGCTTCAGGGCCATCACCGAAATCCAGTACTCCATGTACATGGGATCGGTCCCAAACCGCAGAACCGGGCGTTGTAAGACCAATAATAGCAACCTGGATTCCCTCAATATCACGAATTACATAGGGAGGATAAGCCGGATCCACGGTCTCATGATGATATATATTTGCTCCCAAAACCGGAGTTTCTGTCATACCAATCTGACGGTTGAGGTATTCCAGGCCGAAATTGAATTCATGATTTCCCAATACCAGAGCATCGTACTCCAGGAAATCGGTCACCGATAAAAACGGATAGTGCCTCTCATCCGGATCGTGCCAGGCGAAATACTCGGCAAACGGATTCCCCTGCAACCAATCGCCGGCATCCAGAAGCAGATTGTTGGGATATTCTGAGCGAATGGAGTCAACCAGAGTCGCAGCTTTTGACAGAGCGTACCGGGGTTCTTCCCTGTCCCGGTAGTAATCCCACGCCCGTACCCTGCCGTGGACATCGGTGGTGGCCATTACTGCTATGGTTACGGTATCTGAAGCAGGTACTTCACCGGACCCGTAATCGGTATCGTTATTACACGATATGACGAGTAGAGAAAGGATTAAAAACGGAACCCGGTACCCCATAGCATATCGGTCAAATAACCGTTCCGTCTTTGATAACACCGCTTTTCTCGACCACTACAATCCCATCAACAATGGAGTAGTTTTCATTCTCGGTATCCTGATGGTGATCGCCGCCGATGATCCGGACGTTATTGCCAATCCGTGCGTTTTTATCAATGATAGCACGTTCGATATGACAATCGGATCCGATTCCCGGACAGGGGGACTCTTCGGTTCGCTCCGACAACTCCTTGATGGTCGGATAGTAATCATTACCCATCATGATTGCGTCCTTGATGGTAGTTCCACGCCCGATGCGTGACCTGATTCCAATCACCGAATGTTCGATCCTCGCCGCTTCCACCACACACCCTTCCGCAATCAATGCAGAATCTAGAGTGGTGCCGAATATTTTTGACGGGGGCAACAGTCGCGGCCTGGTAAAGATTCGTTTTCCATCCGCATAGAGATTAAATTGCGGTAGTGGGTCCGCGAGCTCCAGGTTGGCATCGTAAAACGACCGGATTGTTCCGATATCTGTCCAATAACCACTGTATTTATAACTGGCAACGGCAACGTTGGAACTGATCGCTTTTGGAATAATCTCTTTCCCAAAATCCACGGCATCAGGACTTTCATTGATCATTGTCCGAAGTTCATTGATATCGAACATGTAAATAC
>SLLW01000401.1 GCA_007133875.1 Balneolales bacterium
AATTTACAGCTTGCGGTGTCAACAGAGATAATTGGTACATTATATGAGAATCTCCGTCGTCATCCCAACACACAACCGCCCCGGCGGCCTGGCAGCAGCCGTCAAAAGCGTCTTCAACCAAACCCTGCTGCCCAAAGAGCTGATCGTGGTTGACGACGGCTCCAACCCGCCAGTTTCGGAAGAAGTATTTGCCGGTTGTCCGGCTGGATTATCCACAAAGCTGCTTCGAAACGAATCGCCCAAAGGCGCAAACAACGCCCGAAACCGGGGCATCAGGGAGGCAAGTGAAGAATGGATCGCTTTTTTGGACGACGACGATGCGTTTTATCATCAAAAGATAGAAGCGGTAAACAAAAGCATACTAAAAAATCCCGGGGCGGATCTTTTCTATCATCCTGCCGAAATCACCCTGGTTCGCGAAAACATAAGCTACACCTCGGGCTCATCAGAAGCTTCCAAATATAAAGACCTCGTAAAACAGCTGCTGATACGAAACATAGTTGGCGGTACTTCCATGGTGATCATACGAAAATCTTCACTGGCAGAGGTTAACGGATTTGATGAAGACCTGCCAGCCATGCAGGACAAAGAGCTCTATATCAGGCTGGCAAAAAATGGATCACAGTTCTGCCACATCAACAAAGCCCTGACCAAATACCACCACGATATAACAGCACAAAGCATCACGCACAGCCAGGACAAGGGGAGACAGGCCATGGACCTCATCAGGGAAAAACACGCAGCTGTGTTCGCCAAGCTGAGCAAAAAAGAACAAAATGCATTTCAAACGCAACATTGCCGCAAGATGGTCTTTAAGTCTCTGCTTAACAATGACCTGCGCGGAGCATATAGCCATCAGTGGGCAGTATGCAAACAAACCCTTAGCCCTAAAGATCTCCTTATGCTGATGATAATCCCCTTAGGAGTAAAAACGGTTTTTAAAGTTCGCTCCCTTAAAGGGTAAGCCTATGTTGTTTCTATGACCCTCTCGGTTGTCCTGTCTGTTTACGCCCGCGAAAAACCTGTTTATCTTGAACAGGCCCTTGAAAGCATTTGGGACAATCAAACACTCAGGCCTGGCGAGATTGTACTGGTGGAGGATGGCGCGCTGACCCCTGGGTTGTACAACCTTATTGACTCCTGGAAAAACAAGCTGCAAAACAATCTTCTGATTGTCAAACTATCTGAAAACAAAGGACTTGCATCCGCTCTCAACGCGGGGATAAAGCATTCTTCCGGCGACTACATCGCCCGCATGGACACCGACGACATCTCACTGCCCGCACGTTTTGAAAAACAAGTTGCATTCCTTCAGAACAACCCGGATGTGGACATCCTTGGGACATGGGCTCACGACATTGATGCAGAAGGAAACAAACTTTCGCTAAGAAAAGTGCCTGCAACGCATCAAAAAATAATGAAATACATCTGGACCTGCCCGCTGATCCACCCCTCAGTGATGTTTAAAAAACAAGCCCTGCTTGACGTTGGCCTCTACAACGAAAGCATTGCCAGGAGACAGGATTATGAGCTGTGGTTCAGGTGCGCTGCGGCAGGCCTGCAATTTGCCAACATCCCCGAGCCATTGCTGCTTTATCGGTTCACAGAAGCCTGGTTCGAAAAAAATAACGCGTCGGTGCTTTGGCAGCAAGCAAAAATGGGGTGGCGCGGGTGCCGGATGCTGAAACTAGGCCCCGTGGCTTATATCGGAACCGCTTTCCCGTTATTGAAGATCTTGCTGCCGAAAAAGGCGGGGATGAAGGTTGCCGCGCTTTTTAAGCGAGTTGACCCCCGCAACCGATAACCTGTTGCAACCAGCAAATAAACATGTATTATTTCCTGAAAGCATCAGGACTTTGAGGAAATATTGCTTGATGACTGCAGTAGCGATAACAGGGTGGAAATACTAAAGCAATATGCTAACAAAGACAGATGCCACTTCTTTTTGTCAACAAAACAACCTCCGGAAGCCTGATCGGACAATGGAGAATGGGCATTGAATTAGCAAGTGGGATATTTGTATGGATAGCCCAAAGAGAAGATTAAGCATAAAATACTCTCCTGGGCAAAATGATCAAATTATATGCTGTATGGAAACCTCATGAGACTGCTCAAAAGAACCATTCATTCCCTTTTAAAAAAGCTTGGCTACAGGCTTGTAAAGATTTCAGGTAAAAAAGCAAGGTCGGTTGTGGTTGCTAAAGATGATGAGGATACCCCTTCAAACATAAATGTGTTTGTAATGGAGTTCATGGGTCCGACCGGCGTTGGCAAAACAACCCTGGTTGAAAGGATTAAGAATCAAACTGCTGCCGAATGGTATTACCGGGAAAACCTATCCTCTCTGACACCAACAGAACGAGACGGGGTGTTGAGTGGAGGGTTGCATTGGGAGATTCTTTTTGACAGGTTTTTGAGGCTTGATGGACGCAACTTGGATGGTTATCTTAAAACAAAAATGATGAGATATCTTGCGCAAGTCATGCTTCATGATCTTCATTTGCAAAACGGGGTGCCTGATAAAGGCTTTCTGCTTGATGAAGGGATTTGTCACAACTTTTCCAAGGAACTAAATGCGTTGCCGGAAAACGAATTTAACAAAATAATGGCAGGCAGAGCGCTCGTATACCTGGCACCAAAGAATCCTTCCACTGTTGTAAAACGCATCAGGGAAAGAGCTCAAAACAGCGGAAAAATGGTAAGCCACCAAAAGGGGTTGTCGGACGACGAACTGTGTCTAATGGCAGAATTGCAAATGAACCAGTTTAAGATGCTGATATCCCGGGCACGGGCCATAGGCATTCCGGTTTGCACTGTTTATGCTGAAGATGATTTTGACCGAAACGCTGAAACCATCCTTGGTTTTGAAAAAACATTGTCTCGCTCACAAAATGTTCGGATCACGTGACTTGTTTTATCAAATCATAACCACTTGAAAAAAATTAAGGTTTTTGGGATAGTAAGATATTCTGTTCTTACTGATAGCTTAGATGAAGGGCCATGGGCGGTTAGCAATAGTTTGTCTTTTTCAGATTTAGAAAAAACGCTTTTTGAGAAAAGTCGGCTTCTTTTAAGGTTCTATTTATTTAAAAAAGTAACATTGCCCTCCCTGGCTGCCAACTTAAGGGACTGGGCGGACTTCAGAGTTTTAGTTATAACATCTGTCAAATTACCTGAAAAAAGCTTGTATGAATTACATAGTCTTTGCAATCAGTATGATTTTGTCAATGTGTTTTCAATTGGCGTGAAAGATGGCGCCATGGATGATCTGATAAATAGCTATATTGAAGAGGAGGTTAATAAAGATGAGGTTTACTTTACGTTTAGAATTGATGATGATGATGCGCTAGCATGGGACTACACTGACATCATAAGGCCTTACTTGTCAACCCATTTTGTTGACACGGCCATCTCATTGCCCCTGGGTTATAGCGGGTTTTTTGATCCAGACAAGCAACAAATCACATTATATGGAGAAACCTATTCTTCAATGACCGCCCTTGGCCTGGGTTTGATTTCTACCAAGAATAGCAAATTCTGCCATGTTTTTGATATAAAGGCCAGGGGCGGCCATTATAAAACCGATAGGGTTGTTCCGGTATTGCTCCTGTCTGCAAAACATGCATATCTTAGGGTGCTACATGCCTATGGAGATATGTACCATGGGAAAAATGCGCGAATGCGATCAGAAAGAACAAGGGCTAAAACAAAATGGGCCGTCTCAAAAGAGGAGATCATGGAAAGGGTAAACCTCCCAAGAGACTTCTTCGCTGAACAGCCCACGGATAATCAGCACCAGAAAAGACCGATTAGGTTTATGGTTAAACACTTTCTGGCTTGCATCATTAGATGCTTTGAAAAATGAGAGAGGGTTATGTTTGTGCATTTAATTTTATATCTTTGTGTTGCTTGTAAAACTACTCAAGCATAAAAAGACTCCGGAGCTATGTCTACACCAAAACAATTAAAGGTTAACGAACCACATGTGGTGCACGAAACCATCGATGGGGAAACCATTTTGCTAGATCTACGCAAAGGCCTTTATTACAGCCTGAACGATTCAGCATCTGCACTTTGGGATTATATTCAATTAACAAGTGATCCGGGGGCGGCCATTAAGCTTTTGGCAAAAGAAGGTCGAGGGGATAATGAAAAGATCGCCGCTGCTGTTAACCAGTTTCTGTGCGAGCTTCTGGAAGAGGAGCTTCTCGTAGCCGGTAAGGAAACAGGTCCGGTTTCCGAAACGGAAATGAACTCGGCGGCTGAAATTTTGAAGTCTTTTGCCGCTGACTTTTCTCCTCCGGCAATGAGGAAATATACCGACATGCAGGACCTGTTGCTGCTTGACCCCATACACGACGTGGAGCAGGAGGGGTGGCCGGAACCCAAAGAAGATGAGTAAATGCAACAGTCTGCCTGCAACCCCTTTCCCTCTCCCGGACAGGAATTATTGTTGAAAGCTGCTTTTTTTGAAAAAGAGCCAGCAAGGGAGGCCTGGGCCGAATGGAGAAAAACGACTGATTTTGAGCTGGACGTGGACAGTGGCTCCCAGAAACTGCTGCCGCTGGTCTACCAAAACCTTCTTCGACATCAGGTCGATGACCCTGTCATTCCCAGGCTCAAAGGCATGTACCGAAAGACCTGGTCAAACAATCACTTTCTTTTTTACCTCACTGGAAATCTGCTAACCCTCTTACAAAAAGCAGGGATTCCGGTCATGCTGCTGAAAGGAGTGCCGCTTACACTTCTCTATTACAGGAACCACGCGCTCCGACCCATGTCGGATGTAGACCTGATGGTGCCCCATGCGCATGCCGAACCAGCAATCGAATTGCTGGGAAAAAATGGTTGGTCTTTAAGAAACCCCTCCCAGCTGCGGTTCTTGCTTAAATACGGACGAAGCACTGACCTTGCAGACAGAGATCAAAACGAAATTGACCTGCATTGGCACCCGATCTTTGAAGCTTATGATGAGAAGACAGGATCCGTGTTCTGGGACCGGGCAGTGTCCGTGGAGGTGTCAGGCATGCAGACCAAGACCATGTGCTCAGCAGATATGTTGCTGCATGTCATTGTCCACGGCCTGCGAAGCAACAATGAACCCCCGGTCAGGTGGGTGCCAGACTCGCTCATGATCATACGCCAGGATCGTTACCCCGTCGACTGGGCTCGGCTGACAGAGCTAACTAGCCGGTACTCCGTTTCATTGCAAATGAAAGCAGCCCTCAATTATCTGTGCGGCACATTTGATACTCCTATACCTGAGTGTGTTATTGACAGGATAAACGGAATAAAACCCAAGTGGGCAGACCGGATAGTTTGCCGGCACGCTTTCGCTTTCGGCGACCGCGCTGTGCATACCTTCAGGCAAAGGGTATATAAAATCTATGTAAACTACATCCGTCAATCCGGAAGAAAAGGGGTTTTTCGCTTGCACTTCGGTTTTGTGCGCTATGTATACGCGCTTTCAAGTGGACGGTTTTGGCCAGCATTGATCTATAAATATTTTCGTTTGCTTTTGACAAACAGGTGATCTCGATGAAAAAAGAAATCAGGCAACCAGATTTCAGTGTAATCATGCCGGTTTTCAACGGGGAAAAGTACATCGGAGAAGCGCTCAGCAGTGTGTTTGCAGACCCTTTTGATTCTTACGAAGTCATTGTGGTTGACGATGGCTCAACGGATAATACGGCAGAAGTCGCCAGGTCCTTCCCTGGGGTGAAACATCAATATCAGCCAAATCAGGGTGTGGCTGTGGCCAGAAATACCGGCATCCAACTGGCTAGGGGAAAATACATTGCCTTTCTGGATAGTGATGATGTTTGGGCTTCGGGCAGGTTTGCCAAGTCATTTGAAGTGCTGGAAAACAACCCGATGGTGCAGTATTTATTGGGTCAGCTTATCATGTTTTTGGAGGATGGATGCATTAAGCCAAATCACATTCGTGATGAATGGCTTGAAAAACAAATGGATTCAGTCGGAGCTGGCGTAATGACAGCAAGGAGGACAGTCTTTGACCAGGTTGGGCTTTTTAATCCGTCTTACCGCGTAGGAGAAGATGCCGAATGGTTGCTCCGGGCAAAAGAGAAAGGAACTGTTATGAAAAAAACACCCTTTCTTGTTATCCGGCGCCGATTGCACAATAACAATCTTACCAATGCCGGATCAACCGAAAGAAAAGCACGTACACTCAAAATGCTACGGGAATCACTTGTCAGGAAAAATAAATGAAGAGACCCGGGCCATTACACAAAAATTGACACAAGACGATAACTGTTGGATTGCGAGCTTCTTTTGACCAATTTAATCAAATTATCCCTGCATGAAAAATAGCGGCCAACCCCTTGTCAGCACGATCATACCGGTATATAACGGAGCCAGGTACATAGCCCGGGCCATAGAAAGCATCCTGGAACAGGAATACGAAAACATCGAGATTGTTGTGGTCGACGACGGATCAACCGATGATACCGCTGCCGTTCTAAAGAAACTCACGCACCAAATATCTTATTTTTATCAAGAAAATTCAGGGGTTGCAGCAACAATGAATCATGGTGTTCAAAGGGCAAAGGGCGACTTCTTCTCCTTCATTGATTCAGACGACTACTGGCTTCCTGGAAAAATAAACAAGCAGCTGAAGATATTAAAAGAAAACCCTGAGATCGACATGGTTTTTTGTCATGTAAAGCAGTTTTATAGCCCGGAACTTTCGCGCGAATACAGAGAGAAATACGCATGTCCCAAGGAACCTATGCCTGGCCACAATTCTGGTAGTCTGTTGATTCGGAGGTCTTCTTTCTTTAAAGTGGGCCTGTTAGACGGAAAATATGAGAAAGGAGCCTTTAATGACTGGTACATGCGCGCCAATACCATGGGCCTCCGCTCCATTATGCTGCCCGATATCTTTTACATGCGCCGGATCCACGACACAAACACTGGTATCCTGAAGAAGGACAAATATGTCGATTATGTGAGGATGCTGAAAGCACATCTTGAAAGACAACGGAGCTCTGACAAAAAATAAAGAAATGAAGGGAGGGAAGCAGACAGAGGAAAAACAAGTAGCCTTTTTTAGGGCTTTTCGAACTGGGTATGCCCATGCTGCAAAACGAAAAGGGGAATTCCGAATCGTTTACCATCTGGCAAACACCGTCGTTTGCCTAAGCTTTGCTGGCGATGCGTTGATTCCTCACCTCACGCCTGCATTGCGGCATTTAGAGACTAAGGAAGACATTGAGCCCGACCTGGTAATTTATGTCTGGGATTCGGAATCAACAGGGATAACAGCTCCCTCTCCACCTTGTGAACGCAGGGACTTTACGGACAGGGGGGATATCTGGGGATTTGACAGCAAACGCATAAAAACGGCTTTTCACTATAGCGAGTTTTCTGTAAACCTGATGGACCTTCAGAATTCAATTGGTGTCTATTGGGTGAAAACGCCGAAACATTTTCCCTATTGGGTATATTCCTCGCCCTTCCGCACCCTGTTTCACTGGTGGTTGAGAGAAAAGGGTGCCCAACTCGTGCATGCTGCAGCAGTAGGCACAGATGATGGCGCCGTTTTAATCACCGGCAAAGGTGGCGCAGGCAAATCCTCCACCGCCTTAAGATGTCTGGATGCAGGGTTCTTCTATATGGGCGACGACTATGTTGTGGTTCGCAAGGACCCGGCTCCAACGGTGCACAGCCTTTACTGCACAGCCAAACTTTCTCCACCCGACATGGAACGGTTCCCTTCTTTCAAAAACTTCGAAAAGACGGGGTTTCAGGAAAACCCGGACAAGGAAACACTCCTGCTTTACCCCCGGCTTAAGCACCTGGTCAGAAGCGACATGCCACTACTGGCCGTGCTGACACCCGAAATCACTGATAAGGCGCACCCCTCCCTGGAACCTGCATCCTTCTGGCGTTTGCACCGTTCTATGTCGTTCACTACCATGTCGCAACTGCCAGGAGCAGACCATTGGACCCATGAATACCTGGGCGAATTGCTCGATAAGCTGCCTTGCTTTACCCTAAGGCTTGGGCGTTCACGCACATCTGTGCCCCAGGCTGTAAAGCAGTCCATCCAAAATAAGGCTTCATTGCCTCCTGGCACAGAAACAACTGGAGAGGCTTCAGAAAAGCCTTTGATAAGCATTGTTGTGCCTGTTTACAATGGTGAAAAATTCATCCGCGAGGCTATTGGGTCAATTATTGACCAAAACTATCCTGCCATCGAGATCATTGTCGTGGACGACGGCTCTACCGATAATACAAGGAAAATCGTTAATTCAATGGATCTGGATATCAGATACTTTTATCAGCCAAACCAGGGGCCGGCAGCAGCCCGTAACCGGGGGATACAGAACGCCACAGCTGACTTTATTGCCTTCCTTGATGTTGACGACTATTGGCCAGATAAAAACCTGTTGGTGCTGATGGCCGAAATGCAACAAAATCCGGATATTCATATTGTGCGGGGCTATGCACAACTGGTAAAAGAAGACATACATAGAAGCATAGAATATCTGGGCAACCCAAAAGAATCCTACGCCAATTATATAGGTGCTGCACTTTACCGCCAGACAGTTTTTTCCACTGTGGGCTTCTTCGACCCCATGTTGATGTTTGGAGAAGATACCGACTGGTATAACCGGGCTGATGAACAAAAGATTCCAATGAAGCGGCTTGAGGATATCACGTTATACGTTCGGCGGCATGGGGGCAACATGACCTTAAACAAAAGCCAGGAGGAGCTGAGTCCGCTCAGACTGTTTAAAAACAGATTGGACAGAAGACGGGCTGCAGAAAACGCCAGAACCGAATAAAAAAGCAATCGAATGAAAAAGAGACAAGCTGCCTTTTTTATGTTTAGGCAAAGTCGTTCTGGCAGCACCTTGCTGAAGGATTTGCATATATGCTTGACTTAAGCTGTTTTATAAAAGCAGGAAAATGATGGCGTCCATTCTGATCACCGGCCACACCGGGTTTGTCGGCACCAATCTCAACCGGACCTTTGAAAACAACTATGAGCTGTTCGGGTTAGACATCACCCCCGGTGAAAACACACCACCCCCTCCCCTGCCTCCGGAAAACACATTTTCGTGGGATCTGATGGACGATCTTCCTGCAGCAGACACCATCATCCACCTGGCAGGCAAAGCGCACGACACGGCCAACGTGAGCGCCCCGGAAGAGTATTTCGAAGTGAACCTGGAGCTGACCAAGCGCATTTTTGACCATTTCCTGCAGTCAAAGGCCACCACATTCATCTTTTTCAGCTCGGTGAAGGCCGTAGCCGATACCGTAGAAGACGAAATCCTCACCGAAGAACACGCCCCCGACCCAAAAACACCCTACGGAGAGTCTAAACTGGCCGCAGAACGGTATATTCGGGAGGCACTAAGCAAATACGCATCCGGATCATCCCGGAAAGAACAGGATTCTGAAAACAACAAGGCCGGATCCGCCGGGGAGGCTGTTTCTGAAGAAAACCAGGAAAAAACAAAAACGCCCGGCGACAAACGGGTGTACATCCTGCGGCCCTGCATGATCCACGGCCCGGGCAACAAAGGAAACCTCAACCTGTTGTACAATATCGTCCGCAAAGGGATCCCCTGGCCGCTGGGCGCCTTCCATAAC
>SLLW01000327.1 GCA_007133875.1 Balneolales bacterium
GGATGCATTAATTGATGCCCATCCCGATATTGAAGTACCTGATGTCGTGCTCGGCAAGTTCCAGGAGGCTCTTGTGGACCGGTTAAAGCAGCAACAGCAGGGGCAGCCGCTGCCGGACGATTTCGATGAGGAAGCGTACAAAGAGTCCATTAAGGACGATGCTTTGCGCGAAGCTCGCTGGGCATTTATCATTGATGAATTTGAGAAGAAATACGACGATATTGAGATAACCCCGGAAGATGTTGATGAACGTCTTGCCACCGAAGCGGCACGATACGGACTTCCCGCTGAAATGGTGAAAAACTTCTACGCACAATCGGGAGACCAGCTTGAAACCCTGCGCCGGAATATCCGGACAGATAAACTTTTTGACCGGATTGTGAACGAAGTAACACTGAACGAGCTTTCTAAAGAGGCGTATCAGGAAAAAAAGAAAAAAGAACGTAACGATAAGAGCGATTCATGAATCACTGGAAACAACCCATCATCGACGAAGAAAGCTTTGGCGGCGTACAGCCCCAGAACAGCCTCATCCCCATGGTCATTGAAACCACCAACCGGGGGGAGCGGGCATTTGATATTTACTCCCGTCTGCTGAAAGACCGGATCATCATTCTCGGTACTCCGATCAATGATGCCGTTGCCAGCAGTATTGTGGCACAAATGCTGTTCCTGGAGTCGGATGATCCTGATAAGGATATCCATCTCTATATCAACAGTCCGGGTGGTGTGGTATCATCCGGCCTGGCGATTTACGATACCATGCAGCATATCCGGAGTGATGTCGCCACCATATGTATGGGAATGGCTGCATCTATGGGTGCCGTGCTGCTGGCATCGGGTACCAAAGGAAAGCGTTCCGTGCTGCCCCATTCACGTGTTATGATCCACCAGCCGCTGGGCGGAACGCAGGGTCAGGCAAGTGATATCGAAATTGAGGCCCGGGAGATTATCCGGATCAAACAGACGTTGAGCGAAATAATTGCTAAACATTCTGATAAAAAGACCGATGAAATCATTAAGGATTCCGATCGGAACAAATGGATGGACGCCAAAGAGTCTTTGGATTATGGCCTGGTAGATAAAATACTGGAGCGCCCAGCCGTTAAATAATCATACAGCAATGCAAAGCCCGGTAATATGAGTGACGAAGAGAAAAAAATACGCTGTTCTTTTTGCGGACGGTCAAGCCACGAAGTAAGCAGTATGGTGGCCGGACCCAGTGTCTATATCTGTGACCAGTGTATCACCGATGCCTCGGGTATCGTTAAAAACGATCTCTCTCAAGAGAAAAAGATCGAGCAGGATTTCCGCAGTGATCTCAAGCCTGTGGAGATCAAAGCCTATCTCGATGAATATGTCATTGATCAGGACGAGGCTAAAAAGACCCTTTCCGTAGCGGTGTACAATCACTATAAACGGATTGCAAATCCGCAATTCGATGACGATGACTCCGAAATTGAAAAAAGCAATATCGTGCTGCTGGGGCCGACCGGGTCGGGCAAGACATTACTGGCACGAACCCTTGCGGGTATTATCGATGTGCCGTTCAGCATCGCTGATGCCACAGCCCTTACCGAAGCGGGTTATGTGGGCGAAGATGTGGAGAGCATTCTCTCAAACCTGCTTCAGGCTGCCGACTACGATGTAGCGCGTGCAGAGCGGGGAATTGTCTATATCGATGAAGTTGATAAAGTGGCACGTCGCGGCGATAACCCTTCCATTACCCGGGATGTCTCCGGCGAAGGAGTGCAGCAAGCCCTTCTTAAAATCCTGGAAGGCACCAGCGCCAATGTGCCGCCCAAAGGCGGACGTAAACATCCGGAACAGAGCTTTATCACGATCAACACCAAAAACATTCTGTTCGTGTGCGGCGGAGCCTTTGAAGGGCTCAATGAGATCATTTCCCGGAGGCTTTCATCCAGCAGTATGGGATTTACTGCCAACCACATGGACAAATTTGACAAGGATGATCCGCAGATTTTCACCCATGTGGAACCAGAAGACCTTCAGAAGTACGGACTGATACCCGAACTCATCGGACGTATTCCCATCATCTCCGGATTGGAGGAGCTCTCCGAAGAGGCCATGGTCAATATCCTGTTGAAACCCAAAAATGCCATTATCAAACAGTACCAGAAACTGTTCCGTATGGAGGGAGTGGAACTGGAGTTTGAGGAGGAGGCTCTTAAAGAGGTAGTCCGGCTGGCATTGAAACGAAAAACAGGCGCCCGTGGATTGCGATCTATATTGGAGCGGTCTATGCTGGATATCATGTTCACACTGCCGACCATGAAAAACATCGAACGTTGCATCATTACCAAAGATACCATCGTTTCGTCCGCACCACCCATTTATAAAAAGCGGAAAGTATCGGCGTAAGTCCCTCAATCGGGGTATTATCAAGATCGTCCAGTTGTCCCGTTGCACGGGGTACGGCAGATTCCCGTTCTTTCGGCAGGTTTACGGGTATCCGCACGAAATAGCGTTTGTCATATATTCGTTATAATGTACGGATGTGCTGCGGTAAACAGAGCCTGTGCCGGAGCAACGAACTCTATATTATAAACGCCATGTTTTTTAAAAGTACCTCGAACCGGATAAAAGGCACACTTGTCTTCTTTCTGGTCATCACCGCGATTGGATCGTTTGTTTATACCCAGTACCTGATCGGAAAAATTCGCGAAAAAGAGCGATCCGGGGTGGAGCTTTGGGCCAGAGCCATGGAGTATAACAGCAAGCCTCATTACCAGGAGACCCGCAACGAACTTGAGCGGATTATGTCCGAGATTTCGATCATGGAAATGATCGGGGAGCGAACCCGGAATCGCTGGATTTCTGCCCTTCAGCGTGCCGAATCGGATCTCTCGAACTCCTCTCTTGATTTTGTAGCATCAGAGTTGATCATCAAAAACCGGTTTGAGATCCCGTCGGTGGTTGTTGATGAAGATCTGGAAATTCTGCATTCGCGTAATACCGGAAATCGGACCCTTGACGAGGATATTATTACAGAATATGCATCGCTGAATGAGCCCATCCGCATTGAACTGGGTGCCGGTGATATGGTGCAGGAGCAGTATGTCTATTATGGTGACAGCGGGATTATTCGCACGTTGAAGTATTTTCCCTATATACAGTTCGGCCTGCTGGCCCTCTTTCTCGGAATGGGGTACCTGAGTTTGAGCAGTATCAAACGTACCGAGCAGTCGAATCTCTGGGTTGGAATGGCCAGGGAGGCGGCCCACCAGCTTGGAACACCGCTTTCCAGCCTGTACGGATGGGTTGAATTGCTCAAGGAAGCGAACAATGACAAGGAAACCCTGAATATCGCTCATGAGATATCAAGTGATCTGCAACGGGTGCAGACCGTTACGGAGCGTTTCAACAAAATCGGATCGATTCCGGAATTGAAACCCCGGAGAGTGGGCCCGATTATAAGGCATGTATTAGAGTATCTGGAGAAGCGAATGCCTCAATTGGGCAAGCATGTAACGTTGAGCATGGACATTCGGTCGGACAAACGTATTCCAATAAACCAGGAGCTGTTTGCCTGGGCGCTTGAGAACCTGCTGAAAAACTCACTCGATGCAATTGATAAGAACAGTTCCGATGCGAGTGTTCATGTGGAGGCTCATGAGCATCATGGATATTATGTGATCGATATCACCGATACCGGCAAGGGAGTCGAGAAAAAATATCGCAGTGAAATTTTCAATCCCGGATTCAGCACGAAGAAAAGAGGATGGGGCCTGGGATTGAGCCTGACCCGGCGTATTGTTGAGGAATACCACAAGGGCAAGATTTTTGTCCATAAATCGGTTCCCGGTGAAGGAACGACATTTCGGATGATGTTTCGGATGGCACCACTAAATGATGTGAAAAATGGTCATTCCGAACCAGAAACAGAAGAGAAACACGCTTAGGTTTAATCCTTTCCGAACCCGCGCCTGGATGCGTAATCGGAGAGTTCCGCCTTTAACAGGTTCCTGCCCCGATGGAGCCGCGACCGGATGGTGCCGATCGGTACATCCAGCATATTTGCAATTTCTTCATAAGAAAAAGACTCAACATCACAGAGCAAAACAACCGTTCGGAAATCCTCCGGCAACCGGCTCAACGCTGTCGAAATATCATCATCCATCATTGCACCGAACATGGTTGACTCCAGGTCGGTGGTATTGGACTGCTCACTGCGGATGGTCTCATAGAAGGGCTCGATCTCGTCGTAATCGACCCTGGCCGGTCTTTTAGATTCTTTCCTGTAGTTGTTTATGTAGGAGTTCTTAAGAATTCGAAACAACCAACCTTTGGCATTTGTCCCCTTCTCGTAACTGCTGAAAAAGCGGAAAGCCTTGACAATCGTATCCTGAACCAGGTCTTCCGCATCATTTTCATTCGCAGTAAGCTTCAGGGCAAAATTGTATACGGCATCCAGGTGAGGAAGCATTTCCTCGTTAAAGTCTTGTTGTTTCTGGGTTTCCTCCCTCGTCAATCTGTCCATTAAAGACCAATCATTTAAATGAGATCACGGTTGAATGGTGATGGGATCGATCGAACAAAAAATGAAGCAACGATGGTTTCTGACAGATGGGTTATTTCTGTGCCGGCCTGTTCATTTTCTCGGTCCCTCTTATTTGCAACTGCTGTAATATACACAGGTTCCCGTTTTGAATTGTCATGTCATTCAAAATTGGTGGCTCCTGAGTAATGATACATAATATCAGATAATTATCCGGGTCAGTTATCACTATTTTCGTAAATGTTAACAACAAGCCGGGTGGCATCGGTGAACTGTAAACTTCTGAAAGCCTGATCGGAGAGCAGTAATCGGTTTTCGGATGTCCGGTCGTTAATCAGCACGAATACACCGCGTCCGTTATCCGGATTTTCAACAAATATAATAGTGCCGAGCGAAAGACCCGGATGTGCGGCAGTAAGACTTTCGGGATTATATAAGTCACCACTGGTTGTCGTTGTGCCACGCTTTTCACCGGGGTAGCGCGATACCTGAATTTGGCTGGTTCCATCGTGGCTCGCCTGAACCTGGTAAGGGTTTCTCCGGGATGTAGTAGCTGCCAGCAACAAGGTTATTTCGTCTCCGGAACGGACATCACTCACGGACATTCCCGGATTTAGCGCCCTGAAATCGTAGAGGTCCATTCCGTGATATTGAAGCAGTTCCGGTATGGAGTCCTGTTCGCCAACCCGGTGGCGGACAAACTTGCCCTGAGGGCTGCTTTCCATATCCCACTCAGCTGTGACCGAGGGTGGTGGTGTGGCCCTGCTGCGGATCCTCAGCTCCTGCCCCACTGCAAGGCCGGTATCTTCAAGCTCGTTGAGCTCCATCAACTCATCTATGCTCATATTGTAACGGGCAGCAATACGATACATCGTATCACCCGGCCTGACCTCGTAATAGGCGGGTTCGTCCGGGTCGGCAAAGGTGGTGTCATCGGTTGGAACAGTATCACCGGCAACAGGTGCATCATCCGGATCTTGCCTCTCCGGAGTGGCATCGGCAGAAACGTCGGTCCCGGAAGGGCCCCTGCGCTGTCGAATAATCATGAGTTCCTGGCCTATGGACAGGGCGTCGCTTTCCAGTCGATTCCATTCCCGGAGATCATCGGGGGAAACATCATAGATTCTTGTGATCCGGAACAGGGTCTGACCCGCTTCCACCTCATGATAGGTGGTGTCGGCGACCATCTCCATGTCAGAATCGGCATCGTCCGGGGCATCCGGGGTTATATAGAGTTGCTGACCGACACGCAACGTATTATCCGGGAGGTTGTTCCAATTACGAAGCTGCTCGATGGTGACATCATATTGTCGTGATATGCTGAACAGGGTCTCGCCGGCACGAACCGTGTGCGTGTGCTGTCCGGATTGTGCCAAAACGTGAACGGGAAGTAGTAAGAGAAATAATAGCAGAAAGATGCGCATAATCGAAAAATCAAATGTCGTCGGTATTCAATTCATTTTGTGCCTGTTCCAGTTCTGATGCGGCGTGGTGGTCCTGGGTTTTCCGTGCTATCGATATACCGGTGATATATGTTTTCATCGCATATTCCGGTTCATCGATTCGTTCATAAAGTTTTCCAAGATGATAATAGACTCCGATATAATCGGGATCATTGTCACGGATAAACTCAAAATGGGATCGCGCTGTTTGAAGGTCATCCAATTTCAGGTATTCGAGTGCCAGGGCGAACCGGGAGAAACTGTCGCCCGGATCAGAATTGAGAAATGCCTGAAGTTTTTCTGCTCTTTCCACGTTCATGAGTAAAACCATTAAATGATGTTGTTTCTAACGTATGGCACAGGAACGACGTATAAAAAAAGGAATATTTCGGTGTAGTTATCTGCCCTTATATCGCTCGGAGATTTCTTCGATGGAATCGCCGCCGTATTTTTCCAGGAATGCATTCGCCAGTACCGGGGCAATGACATTTTCAGCCACTACAAGTGCTCTGGGCAGCGCACAGACATCAGATCGTTCATATCGGGTATCCTGTGACTTTTTTTCTATGATATCGACGGTTTTCAGAGGTTTAAGCATGGTTGGGATGGGTTTCATCACACCGCGGATAATCAGGGGCAATCCGGTAGTGATGCCGCCTTCAAGTCCGCCGGCCCGGTTGGATTTTCGACCGTAATGGTCATCTTCCCAGGTGATTTCGTCGTGGACTTCGTGTCCATGCCGTCGGCCGGATTCAAAACCAAGTCCTATTTCCACCCCTTTCATTGCCTGGGTGCTCATAATTGCCTGTGAGAGTAATCCCTCCAGTTTCCGGTCCCAATGGACGTATGTCCCGAGGCCAGGCGGGAGCCCGGTGACAACTAATTCATAAATACCACCAAGTGAGCTTCCTGATTTGCGCCGTTTTTTGATCTCCTCGACCATCTCCCTGCCAATCCGGTCGTTGAGGCACCGGACTTCGGAGTTGTCGGCTGTATCAGAAAGCTGCTCTGCTCCGCTTGCCACAATCGGATCCGCAATTTCACGGCTCTCTTCCCAGGAGTCATAGCCGGCATTTCCGATACGGATGACATGCCCGCCGATACGGATTCCAAAATAGTTCAACAACTCACGAGCTGTGGCACAACAGGCTACCCGCATGGCCGTTTCGCGGGCGCTCGAACGTTCGATCACGGGCCGGATATCATCAAACCGGAATTTTTGTATTCCGACAAGATCGGCATGTCCGGGGCGTGGCACGGTAATCTTTTCAACATCTCCTTTCACCGGGGTGGCGGACATGACATGTGGCCAGTTGGCTTCATCCTTGTGATAGGCTTTATTGATTAATTTGAGGGCGACCGGGTGGCCCATGGTTTTTCCAAACCGGACACCGGAAATTATTTCTGCCGCATCCTTTTCAAAAGCCATGCGGCCGCCTCTTCCGTATCCCAGCTGTCTGCGTGCCAATTGTTTTGCAATAGCTTCGCGGCTGAGGGGCAAGCCGGCGGGCAACCCTTCGATGATGCCCATTAGCTCCGGCCCATGAGATTCACCGGCTGTTAAATATCGAATCATCAGTTAGAAGTTGTCGTGGAAGTAAACGGGTGAGAACAGAGAACCCTGCTCAGATTATTGAGCCATACAGGCAGGGAATATAGGAAAATCCTCCCAGAAGTATCGCGATAGTCCGGCATCAGAATAATTAAAACTGGTGACTGATGCTCAACTGAACCAGTCCGCCGGTTTCGCTGTAGGATGTACGGCTGACATCAAATTTAAAATCGCTGAAACCGATGCCCAGACCGATGCCGGCTCCGGACAGATCGATCCGCCGGTCGGTTTTGAGCTCTTCGTTTTTCAACCGGTCATATCCAATGCGCAGGTTGACATTTTCGGAAAAAAGGATCTCCAGCCCCATTCGTGCATGCCGGAACAGATGTCCGGTAAAACCCGGATCCTCCTCATCATCAAAAACAGGCAGCTCCCAGCGGTTTAGCGAATGCAGCGCGAGGTTGAACCGGAGCGGCAGGTGCTGAAGCCGATGTGTGATACCAGCGGTGATGGTGAATGGCAGGTCTTCGCCGGTTTCATCAAATTTGGTGAGCTGCATCCCCAAGTTCCGGAATGAGATGCCGGCATGGGTGTAATCGTTATTGAAACTGTAATGAAGGCCGCCGAACAGTGCGATGGCAGTCGACTGGAACGTGTCATACCGGCTGCTGATCACCTGTATTCCAAGCCCGCCCTGCATCAGGTCAAACACCGGACGGGCAATGGCTGTACTCCAGGAAAAATCGTAAGAACTGAATGAACCGTGTTCCTGCCCGTCGCTGTCGGTACGGGTAAAATCGCCATAGTTGACAAACCGAATCCCGGTAGCCACGGTTCCTATGTTATCGAGATGGTAGGAAAAGTCGGTTGTTGCCAGATAGATATCGGAAAGGTGATTCAGATAGGAAACGGAAAGTACTTTATGCGATGTTTGTGATAAATAAGCAGGATTTACCGTAAAGAGGGAGGTACTTCCCTGATCGAGTGACACATGATTGCCACCCAGTGCTGCCGTGCGGGCGGAAGCCGGAATGTTCAGGAATCCGAAAACCTCATTGTTTCCAATCTGGGCATGAGTTGTCGCACTCAATCCGGTAAAAATCAGCAGAACAGCAAGAATCAGTTTTTTCACAATCCGGGTGTTATTTTATTCATTATCTTAATCGTATGATAAAATACAGGATGGGAATAACAATCATAGGATTTTTTATAAGCTCTTATATATTGTGATATCCGATCACATAAACTAACGTCGGTTACATGCAATTATTTGTTGATGTCGGGCGCTACTGCAGATTAATTTACGAAGCGATACGGTCATCCACCGAATTCGGGATGTACTGGAAAAATCTGATCATCGAAATGGTCAAGACCGGTTTCGACTCGCTTCCGATTATTATTCTGGCCGGTTTTTTCACCGGTGCCGTAATGACCATCCAGACTTCCTATCAGCTGGTGGCAGGGTTTATTCCGCCGGCGACCATCGGATCCATAGTGTCGCAATCACTGTTGATCGAGTTGGCCGCGGTTATCAGTGCGCTCGTTCTGGCGGGGCGTGTCGGTGCACGTATTGCCACCGAACTGGGTACTATGGCGGTAAGTGAGCAGATCGATGCGCTTGAGTCCATGGGTTTCAACTCGGTTACATTCCTGGTGATGCCGCGTGTCCTTGCCGGGGTCTTCATGTTCCCGGTGATCTATGTTGCGGCGGTTGTGGCAGGCATGTCAGGTGGCCTGCTTGGGGGAATCCTGACCGGTGCGGTACCTGTGGCGGACTTCATGCTGGGTGCGCGTCAGGTTTTTTCACCGGCGGATGTCAGTTTCGGGATAATCAAATCTTTCGTTTTTGGATATATTATCACCTCCATCTCCTGCTACAAGGGGTATTTTGCTACCGGCGGTGCAGAGGGAGTAGGCCAGGCAACGACCCAGGCGGCTGTTTTAAGTTGTATTTACATACTGGTGGCTGACTTTATCCTCGCTTTTGTGCTTTTATAGTTCTGAATTATGATTGAAATCAAAAATCTTACAAAAAGTTTCGGAGATA